>JAFXHL010000095.1 GCA_017536405.1 Oscillospiraceae bacterium | reverse complement strand
TGTAAGAACAGGTTATACATTCGCAGGATGGAAGGTAACCGCAAGTGATTTTACAGATATCGTTCCTGTAGGAGATGATATTGTAACTGTAATTCCTCACAATGCACTCAGTAATATTACTGTTACTGCACAGTGGAACGCCATCACTTATACTGTCAAGTATGATATAAACGCAACTACATATATTGCTGATGATAGTGAAGAAACAGAAACATCAACCCACACATATGATATTTCTTCTGCACTTTCAGAGAATAAGTTCAAGAGAAACTACTACACCTTTGAAGGCTGGGCTGTTTCTCCCGACGGAGAAAAGGTCTATAACGACAAGGCGCAAGTTTCAAACCTTACAGACACAGATGGCGGAGAAGTTACTCTTTATGCTGTATGGAAGCCGATTGAATACACAATAACCTATGAAAACTCGGCGAACGGAGCTTATCCGACTATAAACGACGAGGAAATGAGTTATACAACGATTGTAAACAACAATCAGACAACATACACCATAGAAAACAGAACAATAAACCTTACTGAAGTAACCTGCACAGGATATACCTTCACAAACTGGAAGTATAATGGCGGAACCGTTGTAAACAACTCAATTTCACTTCCTGACAATCCGTTACCCGAAAGTATCACAATCACAGGTGAATGGACACCTACTCCATACACAGTAAGTTATGATACAAACGATGGTTTCTGGAACGGTGGATTTGACCTTACGGATTTCACAGAATACGACATAACAAAATCGCTTACTCTCCCCTCTGAACAGAACATTTACAGAAATTACTATAAATTCGGCGGATGGAAAATTTCAGGTGATTGCAGTAAAAACGGAACAACAGTTTACTCTCTCCCTGCAGGAACATACGGAAACGCTACTGCAACTGCTGTATGGGATCCTATAAACTACACTATCACAGTTAATCTTAATGGTGGAGAACTTCCTGACGGAGTGAATATTCCGACAACATATAACAATGCATCGCCTACTAAATTTCTCCCTACTCCCTCAAAAACAGGATACACATTCGACGGATGGACAGCGGTTGTTGACAGTGGTTATGCTGATAACGGAAACTTCCCCATTGATGATTACACAACAAAAATCGAAAATAATTTCGGTAATGTAACACTCACTGCAAACTTTACAATCAATCAGTATACAATTTCGTTTGATACTGACGGCGGAAGCGAAGTTCCTTCTATTACAGATGATTACGGTCAGGCTGTTGAAGCACCTGCTGATCCTACAAAAGAAGGACACGACTTCAAGGGATGGTTCACAGACGATACATTCGCCGAAGAATATGAATTCACAACCATTCCTCCTGAAGACATAACAGTCTATGCAAAATGGGAAATTCAGAAATTCACCGTTACATTTGCAGGATCTGATATTGCTCCTGTAACAGATGTTCCATACGGAAGCACGGTTGAAAGACCCGCAAATCCCACAAGAGACCCTGAAGGAGAAACAAAATATCGTTTCCTCGGATGGTTCTCTGACAGCGGACTTACTGAAGCATTTGATTTCTCAACTCCTATAAAGGAAGACACAACAGTTTATGCCAAGTGGCTTTCTTATATAGATGAACCTGTATTATATGATGTATCCTATAAAACAAGCGTTGATTCTGAAGACGCTCTCTCGATAGGAACATTCGCGGAAGGTGAACAGGTTGTTCTCCCCTCTGTTCCTGATGACAACATAAATCACAAAGTATTTGTAGGATTCACACTTGAAGGCGACACTTCTGAAACTCCCGTTGTTTACAATGCAGGAGATGTATTCACAATAGGCACAGAAGATCTGATTTTCATCGTTGTATGGGAAGCAGAAACACATTCTGTAACATTTGACAGCAACGGCGGAAACGAAGTTGAAACTCAGTATGTTGAATACAACAAGAAAGCAACAGAGCCTTCTTGTCAGAAACGAGGATTTATCCTTAAAGGCTGGTTTACAGAAGACGGAACAAAGTTCTCATTCGATACTCCTATCACCGAAGACATTGTTCTTAAGGCAGAATGGGAAGAAATCACTATTCCCGAAACTCCGACAAGACCCGGTTCTTCGGGACCGTCAGGAGTAACTTATGACAAGACAATAAGAATTACTGAAATTCCTGAAGGAATTACTGCTCCTTCGGAACTCTTCAAAGCAACCGCTGATATGGATGATTTCAATACATCTGTTGATGTAAGAATTTCAAATGCTTCTGAAACAGCTGAGGAAGAACTTAAACGACTTCTCAGAACACACGCGGATATCCCCGATGAAGACATCTTCGTATTTGATATCTCACTTTATGAAAGAGGAACAAACAGAAAGATTACATTATCTGAAAACACAACAGTTTCTCTCTCTATCCCTGTATGTGATAAATTCACATCAGAACTCGAAAAGGTAAGAGTTATATCTGTTCACAACGGAAAACTCGTTATCTATCCCGAACCTTATATTTCATCCTCAGGAAAACATCTTATTGTAAACTTCTCATCTGATAAATTCTCTACATTTGCATTTGTTCTCGACAGAGAGGAAGAAATTATGGATCTTTCAGCATCTGCACCGTCGGCTATGGCAGCTGAAATGATGCTTTATGCTCCTCCTGCTATAATGCCTGCCATAAGCGGAGTTATAGTAAACGGAAAGACAAAGCTCAGAATTTCAAGAAAGAAGAAGATTTATAAGGTTTTAAGAAAGTTCCATTAAATTAAAAAAAGCACCGTTTGTATAAGCGGTGCTTTTTTATATGTGATTTAAATAATAAAAACAAAAAGTGCAAGGAAAAATCCTTGCACTTTTTTTAAAGTAAGCTATAAATTAGCCGTTGATCTTTGTAACAACGCCTGAACCTACTGTTCTACCGCCTTCACGGATAGCGAAACGAAGACCTTCTTCGATAGCGATAGGAGTGATGAGTTCAACGTCCATTTCAACGTTATCACCAGGCATGCACATTTCCTTATCAGCAGGAAGAGATACGATACCTGTAACGTCTGTTGTTCTGAAGTAGAACTGAGGTCTGTAGTTGTTGAAGAAAGGAGTATGACGGCCGCCTTCTTCTTTCTTAAGAACGTAAACCTGACCATGGAACTTTGTGTGAGGCTGGATTGTGCCAGGCTTACAAAGAACCTGTCCTCTTTCGATATCTGTTCTCTGGATACCACGGAGAAGAGCACCGATGTTATCGCCTGCTTCAGCGTAGTCAAGGATCTTTCTGAACATTTCGATACCTGTAACAACTGTCTTAGCCTTTTCATCCTTAAGACCAACGATTTCAACTTCGTCAGAAGTTCTGAGCTGACCTCTTTCTACTCTACCTGTAGCAACTGTACCACGACCTGTGATTGTGAATACGTCTTCAACAGGCATAAGGAAAGGAAGATCTGACTTTCTGTCAGGTGTAGGAATGTAGCTGTCTACTGCATCCATGAGTTCAAGGATAGGAGCGTAAGCTGCATCTGAGATATCTTCGGGAGCTTCGAGAGCCTGAAGAGCTGAACCCTTGATGATAGGAATATCATCACCAGGGAATTCCTGATTGCTGAGAACTTCACGGATATCCATTTCAACGAGTTCGAGAAGTTCGGGGTCGTCAACCTGGTCAGCCTTGTTCATGAATACAACGATTGCAGGAACGCCTACCTGACGAGCAAGAAGAACGTGTTCCTTTGTCTGAGCCATAGGGCCATCAGAAGCAGCAACTACGAGGATAGCGCCGTCCATCTGAGCAGCACCTGTGATCATGTTCTTAACATAGTCAGCGTGGCCAGGGCAGTCAACGTGTGCGTAGTGACGATTCTTTGTTTCGTATTCTACGTGAGCTGTGTTGATTGTAATACCTCTTTCTCTTTCTTCGGGAGCAGAGTCGATATTAGCATAGTCCTTCTTTTCAGCGAGGCCCTGGAGAGCAAGAGTCTTTGTGATAGCTGCTGTAAGAGTTGTTTTACCGTGGTCAACGTGACCGATTGTACCAATGTTTACATGGGGTTTAGTTCTTTCGAAATGTGCCTTTGCCATTGGAAAATTCCTCCTTAAAAATAAAGTGTTATAATTTTAACCTGGGTTATAAAACTATTGTATCAAATAACTCAATAGATTTCAAGTGTTTTTTGTATTTTTAGTTATTTTTGCTTCTTGTTGTCATAATCTTTTCAGCGATGTTCTTAGGAACTTCGATGTAGCTGTGAGGTTCCATTGTGTACTGTCCACGGCCCTGTGTCTTTGAACGGAGGTCGTTTGAGTAACCGAACATTTCTGAGAGAGGAACAAGAGCGTCAACCTGAGCTGTACCGTTCTGTGCTTCCTGACCAAGAATCTGTCCTCGACGAGATGTAAGGTCACCGATGATTGTTCCCATGTGTTCATCGGGAATAATAGCAGAAACCTTCATGATAGGTTCGAGGATAACAGCGTCTGCCTTCTTCATAGCTTCCTTGAAAGCCATTGAACCGGCGATTGAGAACGCCATTTCTGATGAGTCGACTTCGTGGTATGATCCATCGTAAAGTGTAACCTTAACGTCAACTACGGGGTAACCAGCGAGGATACCAGCCTTCATTGCGCCCTGGATACCCTTATCAACTGCAGGGATGTATTCCTTAGGAATAGCACCGCCGACAACTGAGTTGATAAATTCATATCCCTTACCTGACTCGTTGGGTTCAACCTTGATCTTAACATGACCATACTGACCCTTACCACCCGACTGACGAGCGTATTTGTGGTCAACGTCTGCAAGCTTCTTGATTGTTTCCTTATAAGCAACCTGAGGTGCACCGACATTAGCTTCTACCTTGAATTCACGGAGCATACGGTCAACGATGATTTCGAGGTGAAGTTCGCCCATTCCGGCGATGATTGTCTGGCCTGTTTCTTCGTCTGTCCATGTCTTGAATGTGGGGTCTTCTTCAGCGAGTTTAGAAAGAGCAATACCCATCTTTTCCTGACCTGCTTTTGTCTTGGGCTCGATAGCGAGCTGGATAACAGGATCAGCGAATTCCATAGATTCAAGAATTACAGGATGCTTGGGATCACAAAGTGTATCACCTGTTGTTGTATTCTTAAGACCAACCGCAGCATAGATATCACCTGCGTAGCAAGTTTCGATTTCTGTTCTGTGGTTAGCGTGCATCTGAAGAATACGTCCGAATCTTTCGTTGCTGTCCTTATTTGCATTAAGAACTGTGGCACCTGCATTGATTGTACCTGAATATACACGGAAGAAAGCGAGCTTTCCTACGAATGGGTCAGTTGCAATCTTGAATGCGAGAGCTGAGAAAGGTTCGTTATCAGAAGAAGGTCTTACTGTTTCTTCTCCTGTGTCAGGGTTAACACCCTTGATGTCTTCTACGTCTGTAGGAGCAGGCATGTAATCGATAATAGCGTCAAGGAGTTTCTGAACACCCTTGTTCTTGTAAGATGTACCGCAAGTAACGGGAACCATCTTGTTAGCGATTGTTGCCTTTCTGATACAAGCCTTGATTTCTTCGATTGTGAGTTCTTCACCAGCGAAGTATTTTTCCATAAGCTCATCATCCTGCTCTGCTACCTGTTCGATAAGAGCATCATGATATTCCTGAGCCTTTTCCTTCATATCTTCAGGAATTTCTTCCATTCTGATATCTTTTCCAAGGTCATCGTAATAAACGTATGCCTTCATTTCAACAAGGTCAATAATTCCCTTGAACATATTTTCCGATCCGATCGGAAGCTGAATCGGAACTGCGTTTGCGTGAAGTCTTGTGTGCATCATGTCAACAACGCGATAGAAGTCAGCACCCATAATGTCCATCTTATTTACATAAGCCATACGGGGAACATGATACTTATCAGCCTGACGCCAAACTGTTTCCGACTGAGGTTCTACACCGCCCTTAGCACAAAGAACTGTTACCGAACCGTCGAGTACACGAAGTGAACGCTCAACTTCTACGGTAAAGTCAACGTGGCCGGGAGTGTCGATGATGTTGATTCTATGGCCTGCCCAGTAGCATGTTGTAGCAGCTGAAGTAATTGTGATACCTCTTTCCTGCTCCTGTGCCATCCAGTCCATTGTTGCAGTACCTTCATGAGTGTCGCCAATTTTGTAATTAACGCCTGTGTAGAACAGGATACGCTCAGTTGTAGTTGTTTTACCTGCGTCAATGTGGGCCATTATACCAACGTTTCTGGTCATATCCAGTGAACATTCTCTTGGCATAATATCCTCCTTATACTACTGAACAAATTACCAACGGAAATGTGCAAAAGCCTTGTTAGCTTCAGCCATCTTATGTGTGTCGTCACGCTTCTTGCAAGCGCCGCCCATACCGTTGAGTGCGTCCATAATTTCTCCGGCAAGTCTTTCCTTCATTGTCTTTTCATTTCTTGCTCTTGAGTATGTTGTGAGCCATCTGAGTCCTAATGTCTGGCGTCTTTCGGGACGAACCTCCATAGGAACCTGATATGTCGCACCACCTACACGGCGAGCCTTAACTTCGAGAACAGGCATGATATTTTCCATTGCCTCTTCAAATGCTTCGAGAGCATCTTTTCCGGTCTTTTCTGCTACGATTTCGAATGCACCGTAAACAATCTTCTGTGCTACACCCTTCTTACCGTCAAGCATTACGTTGTTGATAAGACGAGTAACGAGCTTTGAGTTGTATACAGGGTCCTGCAAAACGTCACGCTTTGCAACGTTACCTCTTCTTGGCATTCCGCTTCCCTCCTTCATATAATGATATCATAGGTACTCGTTTCATCCGCACGATTTATCGCACGGAAAACCCGTCGACCAATGCAGAGGCACCCATATACTATATATATACAGATACTCCACATAAATCGTGGTATCGAGATTACTATTAAATGTTTTTGCAAAAGCCAAAGTTATTACTTTGCTGCTCCTGCCTTCGGTTTTTTTGCACCGTACTTTGAACGAGCCTGCATTCTCTTTGCAACGCCCTGAGCGTCAAGTGTTCCACGGATGATATGATAACGTACACCGGGGAGGTCCTTAACTCTACCGCCTCTGATAAGAACAACTGAGTGTTCCTGGAGGTTATGGCCGATACCTGGGATGTAAGCTGTTACTTCAGAACCGTTTGTAAGTCTTACTCTGGCAATCTTTCTCATAGCTGAGTTAGGCTTCTTAGGTGTTGCTGTTCTTACTGCTGTGCATACACCACGCTTCTGGGGTGAAGTCTGTTCGATAGCTACCTTCTTCTTGGCATTGTAACCTTTGAGAAGTGCGGGAGCTGTTGACTTCTTTTCGATAACATCTCTTCCCTTTCTTACTAACTGGTTAAAGGTTGGCATTAAATCAATCTCCTTTCTTCAAAATTCTTGTGAAAACACGCATTTTTGGGCATAATTCACCCAATACGTACTCACGCTATATTATTTTACTATAATGGTATCTTGATGTCAAGCGTTTTATACAAAATTTTGCACTTAATTTGTTACAATATGCAAAAATAAAGGCATTTGGTGTTTTCATTTGTGTGAATTGACAATCTGCGTATTTTTCGTTGTAAAAATATATGCTTTTTCTGGTATTGTTAACAATTTGTTCATTGACAAAGCCTTCCGAAAGTGATATAACAAACATATGAACAAATGCTCATATGATGAGGTGATATTATGGAAAAGAAAAATGAAATGATAGAAAAATGCGATTATATCCATGCACATGATGAAATAATTGAAAAGGTTTCATCTGTTATGCCCGATGAAGAAATCCTTTATGATTTAGCAGAACTTTTCAAGGTCTTCGGCGATTCAACAAGAATAAGAATACTTTATGTTCTTTCTGAATCAGAAATGTGTGTATGTGACCTTGCAACAATTCTCGGAATGACACAGTCTGCTATTTCGCATCAGTTAAGAGCGCTCAAACAGAGTAAACTCGTTAAATGCAGACGAGATGGAAAATCTGTATTCTATGCCCTTTCTGATGGTCATGTAAAGACAATACTTCAGCAGGGGCTTGAACATATCGAAGAATGAGGTGGACAAAAATGAGTTTCTGGGATAAAGTTTCGGGGATATACGATTTAGCGGAATCTCTTAACAAAAAAGCATACAGAGAAATGCTTTGTAATACAGCAAGACTTGTGCCGACGGGTGCTAAGGTTCTTGACTGCGCCGCGGGAACAGGAGAACTTTCGATAGCGGCGTCGAAGAATGCAGAAAGCGTTATTTCGACAGACCTTTCTGAAAAGATGCTTGAAACAGCAGAAAAGAAATGCAGAAGAAAAGGAATAAACAACATCTTTTTTGACACAAGAGATATTTTCTCTCTTGATGATGCGGACGAAAGTTATGATGTTGTTATCGCAGGAAATGTTCTTCATCTTATAGAAAACCCCGAAAATGCAATAAAGGAACTTGCGAGGGTTACCAAAAAAGGCGGAAGACTTATTCTTCCTACATTCCTTGTAAACGATAAAATGCCTGCGATAAGACTTTACAAGCTTTTAGGCTATAATCAGAGAGCAAATTTTACTGTTGACAGTTATCTCGATTTGCTCGAAAATGCAGAAATCGGAGATATTCATTTAAAGGTAATCAACGGGGTTGTTCCCGTAGGATATGCTGTTATCAATAAAAAGAAAGAGGCTGTATAGTTATGAAAAAGGTTTATAAACTCGAAAATCTTGATTGTGCAAATTGTGCTGCTAAAATGGAAGATGCAATAAATAAGATTGACGGCGTCGAAAACGCAAATGTAAGTTTTATGCGTCAGAGACTTACAATAGAAGCAGATGAATCCATACTTTCTGAAATAATAGAAAAAGCACAGAAAATATGCAAGAAGATAGAACCCGATTGCAGAATCTGTTTTTAGGAGATTTTTATGAATAGCAAACAGAAAAAAGTTCTTATAAGAATAATCATCGCAGGAATTCTCTTCATCGGGATATCTGTCTTTTCAAAAATATCGGGATATGATAACGAAATCGTAATGCTGACAGTTCATCTTATCCCCTATCTTATAATCGGATATGACATTTTAATAAAAGCTGTAAAAAACATATTCCACGGTCAGATTTTTGACGAGAATTTTCTTATGGTTATAGCAACTATCGGTGCTTTTATTTTAAAGGAATACCCCGAGGCTGTTGCGGTTATGCTTTTTTATCAGGTAGGAGAACTTTTTCAGAACATCGCTGTTCATCGTTCAAGAAAATCAATATCAGACCTTATGGATATCTGCCCTGATTATGCGAATGTTGAACGAAATGGCGGAATCGAAGAAGTTATGCCCGAAGAAGTCAGCGAAGGCGAAATCATTATTATAAAACCTGGCGAAAAAATTCCGATTGACGCTGTTGTTATCGAAGGAAAATCCGAAATAAACACATCTGCTTTAACGGGAGAATCAATTCCTCGTGATGTAGCAGAAGGCGACAATCTCATAAGCGGTTGCATAAACGGAAGAGGTCTTTTAAAAGCAAGAACAATCAAAACTTATGATGACTCTACTGTTGCAAAAATTCTTGACCTTGTAGAAAATTCCTCTTTAAGAAAAGCAAAGTCCGAAAACTTTATAACAAAGTTCGCAAAATACTATACACCTGCGGTTATTCTGCTTGCTGTTCTTATAGCGGTTATTCCCCCCTTATTCTTTAACGGAATATGGGCTGAATGGATTGAACAGGCGCTTATTATGCTTGTTATCTCCTGCCCTTGCGCACTCGTTATTTCTGTTCCCTTAAGTTTCTTCGGAGGAATAGGCGGTGCTTCCAAAAAAGGAATTCTCATAAAAGGAAGTACCTGCATAGAAAGTTTATCAAAAGCGGAAATCGCTGTTTTTGACAAGACAGGAACTCTTACAAAGGGAAATTTCAAAGTTACTGAAATATACTCTGAAAAATACTCTGAAAAAGAGTTGTTATATTATGCTTCGCTTGCCGAAAGTTTTTCAGACCACCCGGTTTCTGTTTCGTTAAAAGAGGCGTATAATGAAGAACTCCCTAAAAATGTTGTTTCTGAAACAGAAGAAATTTCAGGCCACGGAGTTATAAGCGTTGTTGACGGAAAAGAAGTTGCTGTCGGAAACGAAAAGCTGATGAAGAAAATCGGTGCAGAATATAAGGAATGTAATCTGGCAGGAACGATTGTTTATGTTGCAATAGACAAGGAATTCTCTGGATATATCGTTATTTCTGATGAAATAAAGGAGAATTCGCAAACTGCTCTTAATGAGCTTGAAAAACTTTCTGTAAAAAGAAAGATAATGCTTACGGGCGACAGAAAAGAAGTTGCTGAAAATGTTGGTAAAAATTTAGGAATAAAAGAAATCTACTCTGAACTTCTCCCTGATGACAAGGTTTCTTTTGTCGAAAAATTCTTAAAAGAAAAACAGAAAGAAAAATCGCTTATCTTTGTTGGTGACGGAATAAATGACGCACCCGTTCTTACTATGGCCGATGTAGGAATTGCTATGGGTGGGCTTGGTTCTGACGCTGCTATTGAGGCTGCCGATGTTGTTATAACGGATGATAATCCCGTTAAAATTCCTCTCGCTGTAAAACTTTCTAAAAAGACTATGGGTATTGTTATGCAGAATATTGTTTTTGCGCTCGCCGTTAAAGGAATAATAATGATACTCGGTATTTTCGGAATTGCTAATATGTGGCTTGCAGTTTTTGCGGATGTCGGTGTTTCGGTTATCGCAATACTCAACGCTATGAGATGCGGAAAGGTTGATTGATTTGATACTTTTGATTGAATGTATTGTATGTTGTCTTGTGTTTCATCTTCTTATAGCCCTTGTTCATAAAAAAGATAATCTTCTTATGGCAGGAAGTTATCCTCCGAAAGTAAGAGAGCGACTTCGGGAAATGGGCGTTATTCCGAAAGAGCAAAAAAGCCGTTTCAGCAAAAAAGAGATTATAAGAAAAGTTGTAGGTGTTCTCGTTTTTTCGGTAATCATTGCATTTATAATGATTTTTGTAAACGGACAAAAAGAATTTACAGGAAGTTTTCTTTCTGTTCTTGCCATTTCGCTTTCGATAACCTGGTATGACGCTATTGTTATGGATTGTATTATATTCTGTCACGATAAAAGCAAGATTATAGAAGGAACAGAAGACCTAAAAGAAGAATATCACAACTATCTTTTCCACATAAAGCAGAGTCTTATCGGAACGGTTATAAGCATTATACTTTCTCTTGTATCAGCAGGATTTGTTGTAATCATAAGCGGAATCATAAAATAAAAAATCCCGTAGGGAACGAAAAAGTTCCTTACGGGATAAATTTTTATTCAATAAATTCTTTTCGGATTTTTTCTGCGAAATAAAGCGAACCGCAGAAAACAACAACATCTTCGGGAGTAACTTTATCGAGAGTTGTTGTGGGACATCCGTTTTTCTTGAAAAGTGCTTCAAGTTCGACACCGGGAACACAGTTGGGATGAAAATCTCCTACCCCGACGCAAGCCTTTGCGCAAGGGGCAAGTATTTCGGCGCATCGGAAGAAATCCTTATCCTTTAGCATTCCTATAACGATAACGGGTTTTTTAGGCATACGCTTTATAACATCAACAAGCGCCTGCATAGCCTCGAGATTATGACATCCGTCGAGAAGGAAAAGAGGGTCGAGATTTAAGATTTCCATTCTTCCGGGGATAGATGCGGTTTTGAGTGCTTGTTTTACATTATCGGAAAGAAGTTCACTATAACCCTGACGCTTAACCTGATCGAGTGCTTCAATAGCAGTCATAGCGTTTATCATCTGATGTCTGCCTATCATCTTTGTGCTGTATTCTTTACTCTTATAAATAAATTTATTTCCCCAGATATTTGAGCTCTTTATTTTGAGTGTGTTTATATCGGGAACTATAAATTCGCTGTCGTTTCTTGCGGCTGTCTGAATGATTACAGTCTGCGCGGCTTTAGGACAGGAAATAGACGCAACAACGGGAACTTCAGGCTTTATTATTCCTGCTTTATGCTTTGCGATTTCTTCAATTGTTTCACCGAGGATTGCTGTATGGTCGAGTGCTACTGAGGTTATAACAGAAACGAGAGGATTGTCAATTATGTTGGTTGAGTCTAAAAGTCCTCCCACTCCTGTTTCGAGGCAGACGATATCACATTTTTCTTCATAGAAATATTCAAAGGCAATAGCATTTGTAATTTCAAACTGAGAATAATCCTTATTATCACCACAAGCCTCTTCGACCATTTCGCAGATTTCTGCGAGACGATGTTTCGGGATATTCACTCCATTAACTCTTATTCTATCGGTATATTCAATGACATAGGGAGATGTGAATTCACCTGTTTTATAGCCTGAGAGTCTGCAAGCCTCTGCACAATAACGGGTAACAGAGCCTTTTCCGTTTGTTCCTGCAATATGGATACACTTTAAGTGAGCCTGTGGATTTCCAAGCTCATTCATAAGATACGCAAAACGGGAAAGGTCCTCAACGGGTTTTCCTGATTTGGTAAAACTATTTATAAAATCCATCGCCATATCGTATGTCAAACTCTGTCACCTCTGAAAATTTACTTTAAAGCAGCAATAGACTGCTCGATCTTTGCCATCTTTTCCTGTGCTTTGAGAAGTTTTGCCTTTTCGGCTTCAACCTGCTGTGCGGGTGCTTTTGAAATAAATCCCTGATTGTTAAGTTTTCCGCTTGAGAAGTCAATATCCTTCTGAACAGATGCCTTTTCTTTATTGAGACGGGCAAGTTCTTTTTCCTTGTCGACAAGGTCTGTAAGAGGAATGAAGATTCTTGCGGCATCTGTTACGCAGGTTACTGCGTTAGGCATATCGAATGTATCGCCTATTGTGATTTCGCTTGCTGATGCAAGTTTTTCAAAGAACATTGTTCCCATTGAGAAAACTTCCTGTTCCTTTGTTTCGATAAAGATATGAGCCTTTACCGAAGGAGGAACATTCATTTCTCCTCTGCGGTTACGGATTGCTCTTATAGCGTCAACTATCTTTTCGAATTTCTTTTCTTCATCAGCAAAATCGAGTGATTTATCATATACAGGGAATGATGAAAGCATAATTGCGCCTTCGCCTTCGCAGAGTACCTGCCAGATTTCTTCTGTTATGAAAGGCATAAAGGGATGAAGGAGTTTGAGCATTCCCTTCATTACCCAGACGAGAACTGCCTGTGCTGTTTCGGCTGTTTCGCCGCCTGCCTGAATTCTCGGCTTTGTAAGTTCGATATACCAGTCACAATAAACATCCCAGATGAAGTCGTATACCTTCTGTTCTGCAACGCCTATTTCGAATGCTTCGAGGTTTTCGTTAACATCCTTTGCAAGACGATTGAAACGGCTGATTATCCATTTATCTTCGATATTGAGGTTTGAAGGAAGTTCTCCTGCCTTGAAATCATCGGGAAGATTCATCATAATGAAACGTGATGCATTCCAGATCTTATTTGCAAATCCTCTTGCCGCCTTAACCTTATCTTCGATGAAACGCATATCGTTTCCGGGTGCGTTACCTGTTGCGAGCATAAAACGGAGTGCGTCTGCACCGTATTCTTCGATGACAACAAGTGGGTCAATGCCGTTTCCTAATGATTTTGACATCTTTCTTCCCTGTGCGTCACGTACAAGGCCATGGATAAGAACAGTATTGAAAGGAGGTTTGCCCATATGTTCTATTCCTGAGAACATCATTCTTATTACCCAGAAGAAGATGATGTCATATCCTGTTACGAGAGTTGATGTAGGATAAAAGTAGTTGAGGTCTTCGGTGTTTTCAGGCCAGCCGAGTGTTGAGAAAGGCCAGAGCGCTGATGAGAACCATGTATCGAGAGTGTCTTCATCCTGACGCATGGGCTTTCCACACTTGGGACATACTGCTCCGTCTTCCTTTGTAACTACCATTTCGCCACATTCATCACAGTAGAATGCGGGAATCTGATGTCCCCACCATACCTGACGGGAGATACACCAGTCCTTGATATTTTCAAGCCAGTGGAAATAAATCTTATCAAATCTTTCGGGAACGAACTTTGTTTCGCCGTTTTTAACAGCATCGATAGCGGGGCCTGCGAGAGGTTCCATCTTAACGAACCACTGTGTTGAAACCTTGGGTTCAACTGTTGTTCCGCAACGATAACAAGTTCCTACATTATGGTTATAATCTTCAACCTTTATGAGTGCGCCTTCTGCTTCAAGGTCCTTAACGATCAGCTCTCTTGCTTCATATCTGTCCATACCTGCATACTTGGGATAATCAGCAACGATTTTAGCATCATCTGTAAGAACATTGATAACAGGAAGATTATGACGAAGACCAACTTCAAAGTCGTTGGGGTCATGTGCGGGAGTGATTTTAACCACGCCTGTTCCGAAATCCATTTCAACATAGGTATCTGCAACTATGGGGATTTCGCGGTGAACGATAGGAAGAACTACTGTTTTACCTATCATATCCTTATATCTTTCATCATCGGGATGAACAGCAACCGCTGTATCTCCGAGAAGTGTTTCGGGACGTGTTGTTGCGAGTTCGATATATCCGCTTCCGTCTGAAAGAGGATAACGGAGATGCCAGAAATGTCCTGCCTGGTCTTCGTAGTTTACTTCGGCATCAGAGATAGATGTCTTACAATGAGGACACCAGTTGATTATTCTTTCGCCTCTGTAGATAAGGCCCTTGTTATAGAGGTTTACAAAAACTTCTCTTACTGCCTTATTACAGCCTTCATCCATTGTGAAACGTTCTCTTGACCAGTCACAAGATGAGCCGAGCTTTTTGAGCTGTTCAACGATTCTTCCGCCGAACTTTTCTTTCCATGCCCATGCTCTTTCCATGAAGGCTTCTCTTCCTATGCCTTCTTTTGTGAGGCCTTCTTCAGCCATAGCCGCAACGATTTTTGCTTCTGTTGCAATAGCAGCATGGTCTGTTCCGGGAAGCCACAATGCAGAATAGCCTGACATTCTTTTCCAACGGATAAGGATATCCTGTAAAGTTTCGTCAAGCGCATGGCCCATATGAAGCTGACCTGTTATATTCGGAGGAGGAATAACGATTGTGTAAGGTTCTTTCTTGCTGTCAACCTCTGCTTTGAAACATTCGTTGTCCATCCAGTATTTATAGATTTTATCCTCTACCTGTGAGGGTTCATAAAGTTTGGAAAGTTCTTTCTTCATAGCTATACTCCTTAAAAAATAAATCCAAATTATATTTTAGCATATATTTCGATTTATTGCAACATATTTTCGCCGTTAATTTACTAAAAATCAAGTCTGTTGGCTTTAATATTTTCTATAAACATAGCAGGATTCTGTGAATAAAGTGCCGCTATCTGTTCTGAATGTCCGACATAGATATTTGGTGAATATTTTGTAGCAACAAGTTCTGCCATTCTTTCTGCGTCCGCTTCTCTTGCAGAACCGCTTGATTCATAGAATTTTCCGTTTTTATCAAACATTCTGAGAGAATAAGAATGTGTTGTTCCCGCAGGGATGATTCCGTAAATCTTATGTCTTGTTGTCTGTGTGAAAACAAATGCCCATACAAAATCTTCTGCCCTGAAAGCATCAAGTCCTGAAAGAACTATGTATTTTTCTCCGAAAAGATTACCAAGGATATTATCGGCATTTTCTAAATCTTCTTCAAGCTCTTCTTCGGGTATACCCTTTTCTCTCATCTTCTTGAAAAATCTCGCAGGAGTAGAAAGACCTGCTACAAGACCTATAACAAGAATTATTCCGCCGATAACAGATGCAATTATAACTGCAACATAAGGATTTCCCCATTCTGAAGCAGGCTGATAATAGAAAAGATACGGTTCTATATAATCCTTATAATCTCCTAATCTATTGGCTGTCATCGTCTCTTCGTAATAATAAACAAGGTCATCTTCAAGGGGATACATTGCTACTCTGGCATTTTCACCCTCTTTGAAATAAGGATAAGGCAGTTCGCCTGTTTCGTCTAACCGATATTCATACATAGCATCGGCCGCATCTTCAAATTTGGGGACATATACCGAATCGACATAGATAATGGCATAAGTTTCTTCGCCGTAAGGAACAACATAATATCTTCCCTCATCATCTTCGGCACAGCAGTCGATAACGCCGTAAAAAGGAAGTTTCACAAGGTCATCCGAATAGAAATAAGCATCAAAATCAAGAACCTTTTCATCTCTTTCGTAAGTGTCCATCTTTTCATATGACTTTGCAAAGAAAACATAGTTTGCAACATCGGATTTTCCAAAGCATATAGCAAGAAATACAATTACTGCAATGAATGAACATAGCACGATTATCGCGAGTGAACGTTTAGTAAGCATCTTTCTCATTTTTCATTACCCCTTTTTAAGTTTTAAGTTTTCCGACGATTTCTTCATCGGGTCTGATATAAAGTGTTCTGTTGTTTGTAAATATAACCATGCCAGGTTTTGCACCCGAAGGTTTTTTTACAAATCTTACTTCAACATAGTCAACAGGAACCTGTGCGGAATTCTTCCCCTTACTGTGATATGCCGCAAGAACAGCCGCTTCGGTTATTGTATTTTCAGGGACTTCATTGCCCTCTGCGCAGATAATGACATGTGAGCCGGGGATATCCTTTGTATGAAGCCATATATCAGTTTTCTCCGCGGTTTTTAAAGTGAGTTTATCGTTCTGTTTATTGTTTCTTCCGACAAGAATCTTAAAACCATCTGACGATACAAATTCCATAGGAGGAAGTTCTTTGGGAGGTTTCTGTTTTCCGCCCTTGAGCCTTAAATAGCCTTGTTCGGCAAGCTCCTGACGGAGAAGAAGAACTTCGTTTTCTGTTGTCGAACGCATAAGAGAGTCAAGAACGCTGTCGATATAGATAAGTTCCTTTTCGCCCTTTTCAATAAGTTCTGTAAGTTTTATCTCTGCGTTGACGGATTTTCTGTATTCAGAATAATATTTCTGTGCATTCTGAGCAGGAGAAAGTCGTTCATCAAGAGCAATTTCGATTTCTTTATTATCATCATAATAATTTTCGAGAACGGCTTTTTTCTGCCCCTTTTCAAGACGCCAGATGTTAGCGTTGATAAGGTCGCCTTTAAGCTTCAAATCATCCTTTAAATCACATTCCCTGAGTTCTTCGCGCTGTAATGCAAGTTTTCTTGAAATTCTTTCTGAGGTATTTGAAAGGAATTTTATCATATCCGCAGAACGCTGTTTTAGGCGGTTTGAATTATCCCTTTCAGAATAGAATTTATCAAGAGTTTCTCCTGCTGTTGAAAAACTTTTTGACATCATAAGATTTCCATACTGTTTTATATCTGTGAAACAGAAATCTTTCAGATTATTATTTTCATCGGTAAGAACTGTAAAATCACATTTACCCGATAAAAGTTTTTCCCTCTCAGAAAAAATATAATCGCAGAGTTTATCAAATGTCGCTTCATCAAGGTCCTCAAGGGTCATATCTCTGCCTGATGCCCTGTCAACACATTCTCTTGCGAACAAGGGAGATATTCCCTCAAAAGTAGAAACAAGGCATTTTGAAAGGTCGTTATTATGCAGAGAAAAAAGTTTTTCTCTGATTTCTTCTTTTTCTGAATAAAGGAAAGAAATCTTCTCGGGCTTTGAAGGGAGTGTATATGTCATTCCGGGGAGAATCATTCTCTCTCTTGACATTTCAGCGTCTACCCTTCTTATTGCATCAATAATTCTTCCTTCGCCTGAAATGAGGATGATATTTGAATATCTTCCCATAATTTCTATGGCAACGGTTACTCTGACCATATCGCCGATTTCGTTCATACATTCAAAATCAAAATAAAGTATTCTTTCAAGGCCATCCTGACGGATAGAAAGAAGTTTTCCTCCGCCTAAATGCTTTCGCATAAGCATACAGAACATAGGCGGTGTTTTAGGGTTTTCGGGAGATGTTTCTGTAAGGTGTACTCTTGCACAGTTAGCCCCTGATGAAAACAGAACTTTTTTCGTGCTTCCCTCTGACCTTATAGAGATGATTATTTCATCCCTTGAAGGCTGATATACTTTATCTATTCTCCCTCCGATAAGAGAGGAGAGTTCTTGTTTTACAGCATATAAAAATGCTCCGTCGAGTGCCATAAATCCTCCGTCTGACTAAAATTCATATTCTACTATATCTGTTCCCTTTTCTGCGGGCAAAAACTCTGCATCAGAGATTTCTGACGAAAGAAGTTTTACAAGGTAATCAACCATTATGACTTCTGTATGATAATGTCCGCAATCGAAAAGAGAAATACCGAGATTTTTTGACGCTATCCAGCGGTCGTGTTTTACATCGCCACAGATATAAGCGTCTGCTCCCTTTTCGTAAGCGAGATTGAGGATTGACCCTCCTCCGCCTGAACAGAATGCGATTTTCTTTATCTTATCCTTACCCGGACAGTATTTCACAACTGTGCATCCAAAGATTTTTTTAAGCCTTTCTGCGGTTTCTTTGGGAGTAAACTCTTTTTCTGAAACGCATACCTTTCCGTAACCATAATCTTCGCCGACAATCTCTAAAATTTCGGGGTTTTCTCTGAGTGAAAAAGGTTCTTTTAACATATCAAAAATAATATCGTTTATTCCGCCTTTTGCAACATCAAGGCAGGTGTGTGTGCAGATTGCGGAAATGCCATATCTCGCAAGGTTATATATGGGGGTTTTTTTATCGATGTTTCCGAATTCTTCATATCTGAAATTGAAAACAGGATGATGTGAAATTATAAGGTCTGCGCCCTTTTCTTTCGCCTCTTCAATAACATCGTTTGTTATATCAAGTGCTATCAAGACTTTTGAAACGGTATCTTCTCTGCTACCTACAAGAATGCCCGAATTATCGTATTTATCCGCCCTTTTAAAAGGCGCTGATTTATCTAAAATATCGTAGATTTTACCTACTGTTGTCATAGTTATCTTCCTTTCAGAAAGTCATCAAAAACTTTTGCAATATTTTCGTGTTCTTCTATGTATTTTGTATCGCCTGAGAGTTTCATTCCGTTTATAATCTTATTTTCTTTTGAGAGAAAAAGTTCGGCATAGGCTATATTATGAATATTCTTATTATCACAGATTTTTCCCAGCCATTTTTCTTTTAAAGAAACGTTTTCTTTTTTAATTCCCGTATATTTAAAACAGATGACTGTATAAGCGTGATTTTTATCGGAGGCACATTCTTCTTTCACAATTTCGTATCCGTTTTTCATAAGGGATTCACGCAGGATTTCAGGCTTTGTCATAGGTTGTAAAACAAGGTTTACATTATTTTTAAGCCACTGTGTTCTGATAACTATATCTGATATAAGTTCCCCGCCCATTCCTGCTATGACAACATCCGTTATACCATCGGGAGAGATATTATCAAGTCCATCGGATTTTATGACTTCTGCCTTATCGGAAAGATTATTTTTTTCGATAGTTGTTCTTGCAGATAAAAGAGGACCATCC
>JAFXHL010000094.1 GCA_017536405.1 Oscillospiraceae bacterium | reverse complement strand
TGCGTCTTCGGGATTATCTATAACGCCGATTTCTTTATATTTCCATATAGCAAGTCTTTTTTCATAGGAATATTTTTCGTTTAAAGGAGCAGTGTATTCCGAAACAACCTGCTCTTCAACGACAAAAAGGCTTATCGTTTTGCAATCCCTGCCCTTGTTTTCCTTTTCGTATGCACGGCGAAGGTCCATAAAAAATGCAGTAAGATTTACACATTGCTGTTCGAATACATATCTTGAAACAGGGTATTTGTCGGGGATTTCTTTTATTTCGAGAAATCTTCCGTTTTCGCCCGTTCTGAAAAACACCGAAAATTCAGGTCTTGTTCTGTGAAACTCAACATAAACCGCAAGTTCTGTCCATTCTTCAGGAATGATTTCGTTGACAATCACCCCAAGCCGTATGTAATATTTATTTTCCGATTTTATCTTCGACATTTTATCCCCTCGTTTTTAAATTGGTCTCCATAAATTATACACCATTTCAAAAGCAAAAACAACAAAAATAAAATTATCAGATACATTTATATAAATAAAAAAGCCGTGTTTTTAAAAACACGGCTTTTTTCATTTTGTGATTTCTTTTTTGCCCCTATGAATTTACACAGGTGTAAAACTGATAACCTTGATAGCCTTGATACCGACAGTTTTAGACCCCTTTGAATTTACAGGGGTAGTAGTTCTTTGCAGATTTCTTTTTCTGCCGTTTGTTGTTTTAGACCCTTTGAATTTACACAGGTGTAAAACATATGTGTGATTGCTGTGGGAAAATAGAGAGTTTTAGACCCCTTTGAATTTACACAGGTGTAAAACGATATAACGGTACTACAGAAATGAACGCAGTTTTAGACCCCTTTGAATTTACACAGGTGTAAAACGCAAAAAACAAAAAAAATATTAAAAATGCAGTTTTAGACCCCTTTGAATTTACACAGGTGTAAAACAAGCTCCCGTTGAAAGAGTTTTTAAAGCCCGTTTTAGACCCCTTTGAATTTACAGGGGTAGTAGTTCTTCAGAATAACTAAAAAGATTACTCTGAATTGTTTGAATTATACACCATAAGTATTTACTTGTCAAGTTTTTTCTTGCTGTTCTTGTCAAAACGTCCTTCTATCGAAAGATTCTTGAATCTCGGCGCGTTATATCCGAAAGGAGCATTGAGCGCCTTTACAAAATCCCCGACATAAGTGTTATATTCTGAAAGCGAAGCAAGATATTCCTTTGTTTTTTCATTTTCGCCTTTATAATCATCTGCTATACATCTCTGCATTATATAATGATAAAGCCCGAAATATGAGTTTATATACTTTATATCGCCGATATAAAGGGCGCATCTCTTTATAACTTTAAGATGAGCGACATTGTTTCTGTAAAGATGTATCGCTGATTCATCAGAGTTATCTATATCCACCTTTATACATTCTCTGTAATGCATATTTTTAGCGAGATATCTGTTCTTTGTTTTATCGCCTTCTTCAAGAATTTTTCTTGTGATACAGGTTTTCGGGTCGGCAAAAAGGCCTGCTGTTTTATCAGGTTTCACTCTGAATCCCATATACCCCATATCTCTTTCGAGGGAGTGGAATCCCATAACATATCTTGCGTTTACATTAACAAGATTCTTTACAATCTGGTATACAACATTGAGATAAAGGCCTATAACCGCGATATATCTTGTTTTTGTTTCGCCGCCTGCGAGTGTTCCCCTTGCTCTCTGGTCAACATCCTCGAAATTCCCGAAATTCATCTCTGTTATAACCTTTGAAAGTTTCATTATCTTTTCATTGAGTGAATCGGATTCAAAAACAAATTCAGGTTCTATACAGGATTTATAATAACGTTCGATAATGCTTTCGGGCATACTTTCTTTAAGAACAAATTCAACAACCTTGCGGTTTGAAGCAATTTTTCTTGCTGATTTCGGGTCGCAGTATTTTATGATATAGATGAATCTGCTACTGTTTATAACATTGTTTGCGATGAAGTTTCTGAAATCGTGTCTCTTATTTTTATCCGATTTATCAAGCATATCAGCTATCTTATCACCAAGTTTTTTTTCCGACATATCAGAAGGAATTCCGAGAATATAAAGTGCATCGCGATACATTGTTTCCTTTGCATTTGCAGAAGGTTTTTTCATTCTCGCTATATTCTTTACTGTATTGAGTTCATCAACATATGAGGAAATATCTTTTTTTTCGTTGTTGATAAGGTTGTAATTGAAGAAAGTATATTTCTTATCAAATTCAACGGGAATTCCGATTTCCTTTGCTGTTTTGACAAGGTTTACAATAACATCAAACTTATTGATAAGAGTTGTCAGAAGGTCGTTGATTTCCTTTCCGTCAAGGAAGAAACACATACAATACATAAGTTTTGAGAAACAAGAAAATTCCGAAGTTCTTACATTATTTCTCCATCCCGAAGGAAGTTCTGAAATTTTTTCGTCCTGAAGTTTCTTGATATTGCTTCCTGTAAGTTCGTTTGCAAAACGGATAAATCTGTTCTTGTTTTCAGCCCAGAGTCTTTCTGCCTCTTTTTCATAGAACATTTCTTTATCGCTGTCTGTCATGCAGGCACGAAGAGTTCTTACATTTTCTTCAATTCTCTTTTCGTCCTTATAATAACCGTAATAGATGCAGAAATCAATGAGTTTATAAAGCTTTGAACGCACACTGTTCATAGATTCATCTGTTATCTTGTCTCCGCCTTCGAGAGTAAGCATATTTTCTCTGAGTTTCTTTATCGAAAATCCCATATTCTTATATGTTTTTTCAATAATGAATTCTCTGTAAAGGCTACATATTTCCTCTGGATCACTCTCTTTGAGAGCACCAATAAGCATAAAAAGATTTACCTTATTCTGATCTATAAAATTATTATTGAGTTCGTCATATCTGTTTTTGAAATAATGATTGAGGGTATTAAGATATTCCTTGGCTACTCCACCATTCTTTTCACCTATATGGAATTTATAAATCCAGTTGCCTTCGTTATGAACGCTCCACTGACGGAGAGAACCCGCAAAGCCCATAAGATGATATATTCGTTTTTTGTTTTCTTCCGATTCATTCGGATTTTTCTTATTGAATTTATAGTCAAATCCGAAATATCCGAGGCGGTTTGTTTTCAGAAGATCTTCAAATTTTTCTCTTGAATCGTTAATGTTATCTTTCTTCTTCTTATCAAGTTCAGGGTTTTTATCGGGGTTGAGAAAAACATCATAGGTATTTTTTGTTGACATATATCCTATGAAATCCTTGTCGTCAGTAAGTTTATCTGAAAGCATACCGTTTATAGTTGTCGCGATACTTGTTGAATAAACGGCAAGTATCTTTTCGATATCCATAATATTATAGATAATCTGGATATGTATGTTATCGTTGAATGTCTTGCCGAAATATTTCTTTTCAAGTTTTTCCTTTAAACCTAAATTATCGCCTCTCACAGAATTTTCAACAATAGGATTGGCGGCAAGAAGTGTTTCATCTCTTCCGAAAGGACGGTCACTTGAAAATCTGATATCTTTATTGTCAACATCGTTTACAGAAAGAGTAGGTTCTTCACTGATTTTTGTAACCGAATAACTGTCATCCGCATCTATCTTATGTTCAACAACAGCCTTGTTCCCCTTTCCGAAAGAAGTAAGATAGATATCTTTTCCTGAAACAAGAGTTGATTTAAGGCCTGCTGCCTTGCTTTTTGATTTGAGTTTCTGTTCGGTTTTTTCTTCTGCTTTTCCGATAACAGTTTCAGAAGTCTTTATTTTTTCTTCTTTTATATCATCCGCTTTAACGACATTTGACGAAAAGCGTTCTTTCTGTTCTGCTTTTTTCATTTCTCTTAAATCTTTTGCTTTTATTTTCTTTTTCAATATTCTTCATCCTTTCTTTATCTGATAAAATTTTCACGTAAAACTTTTATATTTTCTTCATAGATCTTTTTCTGCTGGGTAACCGCCGCTTCTGATTTGCCTGTATATTTTGCGAAAACGGCGCCTATAAGCGGATATCCGCAAGGATCATCACTGTTTTTACCGAAATCGCTCATAGGTCTGAGATCAGGTTTCAACATATCTTTTATCGCTTCACATCCGTTTAAAAGATAGCTGTCTGCAAAAGGAATTTCAACAACAGGGATATATCTTTTTTCATTCTTGATGATATGGTCTGCAAATTCCTTTCTTTCCGAAATGATCTGTGATATCAATTCGGTTGAAAAAAGCTTTTCCCAGGCTATTTTCGTGCTTCCTTCCTTGCGTTTGCCAAGCATCACCTTTATTACCTTGGCATAGGCATCGATATTCGCTATGCTGTAAATAACATCATATCCTGCATCATCGTTTCCGACTGATGACATAAGTGATTCTGAATCGCTATCCTCAGGATCTATGGATTCATCAAGACTCACATCATCATCGTGTTTGCTTTCTGATTTGATATTTGTTTTGAATTTGTTTTTAACTGCCTTTCTGAAAAATCCACAGAAGCCTGTTTCTGTCGCTTTTTCAGGATCAAATTTATCAAGGATGCCTTCTCCATTTCGGCTGAGTATAAGGCAATCTATTATTGCGTCATATCTGGTTCTGCCGTTGTTATATTCATTATCGTCTTCATGACTTTTTTTCATTTCAGAAACCATTGAAGACCTCATGATAAGGTCGATGTATTTCATTTTATTTTTTCTTCCGTCTGCAACATATTTACAGACAAGTTCGTTTACTTCCTTATCGCTTAACACTTCCGCTTCGCCCCTTATATTAAAGATTGATAATAGCCTTCATAACTTCAATAGGATTTTCATGATTTCCGCCTGAAATCTTATTCATAAGTGAATTCATATAGAAAAGCGAAGATACATCATAAGCTGCTGTCTTTCCTGTTTCGTGATTATATGAACCATAAATCATCGCTCTTACATCTGTATTTTTAAGATATTCATAGGCATAGTTCATAGCCATCATAATAACAATCGGAGTAGGCTTTGCACCGTATGTTATATCAGAATAAACCTCATCCTCGTTTTTAAGATTTTCAACTATCTTTTCGAGAAGTTCATACTGCTTTTCGGGCGTTTCGGATAATGTTGTCTGTATTTCTGTTATCTTGTATTCAAAGCTTTTTTTCTGCCTTATTTCCTCAAGTTCAGATAAAAATGCCTTATAGTTATTTTCTGTATTTGTATGCTCGGTTTTTATAACCACAATTTCAATCTCTTCACCTTTTTCAACCGAGCTGTAAATCATGAGCATAGTAGGAAATCTTGTTTCGATATCGCTTTCGAGAAGAGTTTCTCCTTTCTCGGTTTCATATCTTACTTTGTGAAGACTTTCCTCGGGTAACATGGGTATTCCTGTTATAAACTTTTTCATAAAAAAGATTCCTTTCCTTAAATATTGATTTTATTATACCATAACAGACAATAAAATCAAGTATCCGACAGACTTTTTCATCTATTATCTGCTATGGCAGTCGCAGTTGATTCCAAGTCCTTCCTGAAGATTAATCTTCAAGAAAAGGCTTGAATTTAAACGCCTGTGGGTCGTCTGCATCATACTCGTCCTCATAGATGAGAAGAGAACCGTAATACTGCTTCGTAGTTATAGTCTTTCCGTCAAGGCTATACTGCGCAATAAGACTTCCCTCCTGGGAATACGACGTGAACTTTACAAGATCTCCGAAACGATTATAGTGGTAATCATCGTGATACCTGCCTGTATAATCAAACTGCGAGGTCTTTTCAAGGCTTCCGTCGGCCCTGTATGAATATATCTTTGTTCCGATAGCGTTATCCTCTCTTTCTTCATAGGAGAGAAGTTCGTCATCGGCGGAATATCTCTTTTCACCTTTGAGATTTTCTTCGTCGTCATATTCATACAGTGTGTATTCAAGAAGTTCGCCGTCAAGGGTAAGATATTCGTCTCTGACACACACAGACCCCGTTTCGCTGTAATAACTTCTGAATTCCACCTCCTGATTATATTCTCTGGAATACTGAGTGCTTGACGAATATGTCAGAGACTCTGTTTCTTCTGTTGTTTCTTCTGACACCGTTGTTACAGCGGGAACATGAACTACCACATCTTCGGATGCTTCGGTCTGTCTGCATGCTGTCATTGAAAGTGCCATTGCTGAAATCACACTTAAAAGTGTTATTGTTTTTATCATATCTGTCATAGTCTTATTCTCCTTTACATTGTTATTCTTTCTTGTTGTAATATTGTTGTTGTTTGTCATAGTTTTTTCCTCCTTATATGTTCTTCTGTTTTTTGTTCTGATTGTTGTATCTGTCATAATAAATTCTCCTTTCGTTGTGGTTTATATATACATATACTGTGATGAATTTCTCTGATTAAGTTTTATGAAAATTTTTTTTGAAAATCACCCCTTTCTCTAATCACCGAAGAGTACTTCGATAAGTTCATCGGTAGCTTTACTTCCGAGTTTCGATGCTTTTCTCAAGAGCTTTTCGGCTTTTTCTGTGTCCTCTTCTACCCCGTTTCCGAAATAATACATTCCTCCGAGGTAATAAAGTGCCACTGTGTCGTTGTCCTTCGCGGCCATTTCAAACCACTTTCTTGCAACGTCAAAGTCCTGTTCGACTTCATCTCCTTCGAGATAAATCGTTCCCAGTTCGCTCATAGAAAGCGAATCGCCCTTTTTCGCTGCAAGTTCATAGTATTCTATCGCCTTTTCGATGCAATCCTCTCTGCGATAGATATCTCCTAACATACGAATAGCGTTCAGACTTCCCTTTTCTGCCGCAAGTTCAAACCAGCCTGCTGCGAGTTCGGGATTGTATCTTACTACTTTTCCGTAATAATAACTGTATCCGAAGAGGGGGTATTCTGTTTCATGCCTCTTTTTTGCGGATTTTCTGAGCCAGTATAAAGCCTTTTCGGAGTTTCTTTCGACTCCGTCGCCGTGAGAGTAAATCTCGGAAAGAATAACCATCGCACCGATACTGCCTTTATCAACCGCCTTTTTTGTCCAGAATAAAGCGAGTTCGTCGTCCTTATCAACATATTCCCCT
This sequence comes from Oscillospiraceae bacterium, assembly GCA_017536405.1. Taxonomy (GTDB): domain Bacteria; phylum Bacillota; class Clostridia; order Oscillospirales; family Ruminococcaceae; genus RGIG4131. The sequence continues at coordinate 10,212 of JAFXHL010000094.1, read as the reverse complement.
GTGTGATAGAACTCACCGAGCTTGAACATAGCTGATAAAGAACCTTTCTTCGCCGCTTCTTCGAGAAGTTCCATACCGAGAGCGGTATTCTTCTCTGTTCCTTCGCCCTTACAGGTCATCAGCCCGAGGTAGTATGTAGCCTCTGAGTTTCCCTTTTCAGATGTTTTCCTGAAGCACTTGTAAGCGACTTCCATACTGTCGGGGCGGCCACATCCATAATGTATCTTTGCTATATAGAATACAGCGTCAACTCCGCCCAGGCGTGCTGCCTTATCAAAACATTCATAAGATTTTTCGCCATTCTTCCTGCCGCGGTAGTATAAACCGAGTTCTGTGAGTCCTTCTGCGGTTTCTATTTCTTCTCCCCATGAGAAATCGTCTATAATAACGCTGATAATCTTTTCGTTTCTGTTATCTGTCATAATATCGTCTCCTTTTCTTTTGTCTGTATATACATATACTCCTGTTTTTTTCATGGATTAAGTTTTTGCGGAATTTTTTATCATCTGATGAAGATAATCCTCTGAAACGGGGTTTTCTGATGTATAGTAATCATCAGAGAGACCGTCATCAAGAATCATCTTTATGAATTTCACCGCTGAATATATGATAATGATAAGTGTTATGATTTCTGTCATAATATCATCTCCTTTTCGTTTGTTCATATAACCATATACAATACAGAAAAGGCAGAATTAAGTTTTTGAAAAAATAAAAAACCGTGTTTTTAAAAAACACGGTTTTTTTCATTTGTGATTTCTTTTTGCCCCTGTTATCTGATAGGGGTGTAGTTCAATATGAGCGTTGAGGAAATGGCAGAATTGTTTTAGACCCCTGTTAGGGGTGTAGTTCAATGCCCGCATTATTTCTGAAACTGAGGAGGTTTTAGACCCCTGTAAATTTATAGGGGTGTAGTTCAGCTCCTGTAATACCTGAAGGAGTTAAAGAGTTTTAGACCCCTGTTAGGGGTGTAGTTCACCGATTTCGCTTACACAATTGAAGACTTGTTTTAGACCCCTGTTAGGGGTGTAGTTCGAATCAATAACTATACCTGAAGGTGTAACAGTTTTAGACCCCTGTTATTTGATAGGGGTGTAGTTCCTCAAAGTAACCAAAAAAGATTACTCTGAATTATATATATTATATACCGCCTTTTTATTCTTGTCAAGTATTTTCATATATTTCATTTAAAAATTCTCCTTTCCTAATCCCCGATGGGTTTTCCATCGGGGGTATATGTTTTCTCTTCGGTCTGATTGCCCTTGCTGTCGTATTTAAACAGCGTATACTCTATCATAACCCCATCGGGAGAGTATTTTGTCGCTCTTACCGCCTTTCCGTTTTCGTCGTTGTCATATTCAAAATAGTGCGTGAAAACGCCTTCTGTATCATAACAGTATCTTGAAATCCTCTGACCGCTTTCGTTGTAATTTTCAACAGAATAACTTCTGTCGCTTTCGATATTCTTTATCGTTCTGACCTTTTGGTTGTCATAGTAATCAATAAGCATAGTGCTGTATGTAACGCCGTCATCCATTAACATACAAAGGCTTATCATATCCCCCTGTTCATTGAATCGTGTTTCTATGACAAGTTTTCCCGATTCGTTATACATTCTTTTGAGAATATATCTTGAATCTTCTCCGACGAATTTAGCCAGATCCTGCGATATAGCAGTTCCGTTTTCATCGTATTTTGTCAGATACCAGCTGTCTTCCGACGCTCTTTTATACACCCTGTCAATGCTTACGCCGTCTTCTTTATAGATATCCATCTTTATGAGTTCGTCGTTTGCATCATAATATTTTTCGCAGTACTCCCCGTCTACATAGACTTTTTCAACCCTTTCTTCCATAGGGGCAGTTGTTTCTGCGACAGTTGTTTCTGCGGGTATGGTTGTTTCTGCGGGTGTTGACACAGACACCGTTGTTTCGGGAAGTTTTACTTCCATGGGTGCTGACTTTGGTGTGCATGCTGTCATTGAAAGTGCAAGCGCTGAAATCACGCTTAAAAGTGTTATTGTTTTTATCATATCTGTCATAGTCTTATTCTCCTTTACATTGTTATTCTTTCTTGTTGTAATATTGTTGTTGTTTGTCATAATAAATTCTCCTTTCGGTATGTTTTATATTTTACTTTTCCGCTCCCTTTCTTCCCCTTTTCGCAGTCTCTGCATCCCGTAAAGAAACGCAGAGACGCTTAAAGGATTTTTTTTATTTTAAGGAGCCGGAAATCAGATGATGTCTTTTTTATGAGACCTTTTTGAAAAGGTCTGTTACTCCTCTTTCCCAGGAATGATCCTTCGCTATCTGCGATTCTGAAATCGCAAAGTAGTCGTAGAACATGAAGTTTCCACAGTCGGGGTCATCCCATGTAAGATCGAAGTAAAGCCATTTGCCGTCGATATTCGCCATATTCCAGGCGTGTCCGCCACTCGTTCCGCCTGTATAGCCTACGCCTGTAACAACATAAGCATCTATACCTGCGAGTTGAAGAAGAATAGCGTATGATTCGGCATATCCTGAACATACTGTCTTTCCGTCAAAAAGCGCACCGTTTGCTGTTCTGTTCTTTAAAGACCAGTCATAACAAACATTCTTTGCAAGATAATCATAGAGTATCTTTGCATTCTGATAATCAGAATTTGAAGGACTCGTGTATGTATCAACTATATTTTTTGCCTTGTTATAGAGTTTTTTATCAGAAGCAGAAAGTGATGAAACTGTTCCGTTTTTGATTGCCTTTAAAACTCTGTCTCCGGGGTAATAACTCGATATAGTATATCTGAAACGATTTGATTCGTATTCAGGTCTATATACATAAACCCCTACGGAATAACTTTCGAGTTTATAGTTATCTACTCTGAAATTACCATCAAGAATAAGGTCGATAGTTGTATCTCCCCTTAAAGTAGCATAGAAAATTTCATTGTAGAATTCTTCTGCTGTTGTCACTCTTTTTCCGTTGAATGTATTCCCGAAAATCGACATAACAGGTTCTTCAACTATGTTATTGCGATAATCTGTATATACAAATCCTTCGTCGGCCAATGAGCGCTCTGAAAGTTCTGAGATATATTCAAATTTTTCTTCGGGGATTTCTGTTTCAGGAGGAATTTCTTCTGAAACTTCTGTTATCACGACATCAGGCACCGCCTTTAATTCTGTATCAGAAACTGATACAGAAGATGTTCCGTTTGTACATGCTGTCATAGAAACAGCAATAAATAAAGCCATAGCTCCTGATGTTATTCTTTTTATCATATCTGTCATAGTAAGCATCTCCTTTTCTCTTATTGTTTTTTCTGTCTTTATATTCATATCTGTCATAATAAAAGTCTCCTTTCGTTTTGTTCTTACATCTTCTTATACTGCGTATCTTCTCCGCAATTAAGTTTTTATCAGTATTTTCTTCCGTCAGGGCGATACTTTGTCTGAGACAAAAGTTCCCCGTTTTCGTCATACTGATTTATGCGGTAGAATGAGAGTCTTCCGTTCTTGTCATATGTGCTTGTCATAACAAGGTTTCCCTTTTCATCATAATCAAAGCGGATGCTTCCCTTTTCGTTTCCATCAGCATCATAGTTTGTAACCCTATGCTGTCTTTCTGATTTGTCAAAAAGGTAGATATCATATGAGCCGTCATCGTTAAACTGTTTGAGTTCTGATGTTCCGTTTTCATCATATGTCATCTGATAATCCGTTTCATATGTTCCGTCTTCTCTGATTTCAGAGAATTTTACAATTCTTCCGTCTTCATCGAATTCTTCTTCTGAAACAGCAACACTTTCCGCGTTATAGCATACCCTTTTTCCGACACTTCCGTTTTCGTTGTAGAAAAGATGTTCATATGTATTGTCTTCGCCGAAAACAACCTTTTCTATAAACTTCACTTCTTCGCCTGATGAGGTTATCGCTGTCTGTGAAACTGTTCCGTCGGGATTATAGAAAACATTGCTTATCTTTTCATCATAAACATCAAAGCTGATTTCAAGAATCCCATCGGGACTGTATTTATTTCCGCCGATAAGAATACCTTTTTCATCATAAAAGTATTCGTATTTTGAGCCGTCTTCTGCATAGCCTGTCTTTTCTCTTTCGATTTCTTCAGGCTCTTCAACAGCCTCATCCGCCTTCATTTCAACAACGGTTGTTTCTGCGGTAGTAGCAGGTACCGCGGTGTCTTTGTATGACACACAACCTGTCATTGAAAATATAAGTGATGAGATTATTGATATAAGCATAATTTTATTCATTGTATCTGTCATAATAAATTCTCCTTTCATTGTTAAAACATATCCATATGGTTATTGAAATCATTATGGAAACTGCTTCCGAAATCGAATCCCCCGAAGAATGAGGGCTCGTTGAATGAGTTTCCGTTATGCATATCATAACCACCGTGTTCAAACGGAGTTACCGTCTTTATGGATTCTTCCATGAACTGTCTGTTCATTTCACCCTGAAAAATCTGATCCTGACAATTCATTTCATCCTGAAAGAGTCGGTTCTGATAATCCATTTGTTCCTGAAAAAGTCGGTTCTGATAATCGTTGTCATCGTGAGGATATTCTGTGAATGATGAATCAAAATCCGAAAGAACATCTCCTCCGAAGAAGTATGCGAGTACTCCGACTACTGCGATAATAATCATTATTGTAATAAATTCTGCTGTCATAATAATTCTCCTTTACATTTAAATTTTTGTTATGGTCTGTATCTTCTTATACTCTTTAAAATTTTCTCGATTAAGTTTTCTGAGAAAAATTTTTCTGAGGTTTTTTGTGGGTTATATCTCCTTATACTCTTTGAATTTTTCTCGATTAAGTTTTCTGAGAAAATTTCTGAAAAACTTCTGAAAGGTTTTCGCCTTTGTATTACCTTATACCCTGTAAAAATTCTCCGATTAAGTTTTCTGAGAAAAATTTTCAAAAGTTTTTTGACTTTGATGTCATATCCACTTATACAATGTCAAACTTATCGGATTAAGTTTTTTCAAAAAAATTTTCAAAAACCTATTGACTCTGACGTTGCGTCATAGTATATAATCATATCAGGGAGGCGATAGAATGAAACTGAAAATAAAAGATTTTTCAGAACTCACAGGAGTAAGTGTGCGCACACTTCATTATTACGATGAAACAGGTCTTTTAAAGCCCTCTTCTGTTGACGAACAGAACGGCTATCGTTTTTATGACGAAGAAAATCTTTCAAAGATGCAGGAAATTCTTTTCTATCGTGAACTTGATTTTCCTCTCAAAGAAATATCAGAAATCCTATCATCACCCGATTATGACAAAAAGAGTGCAATAAAAAAGCAGATTCATCTTTTGACGCTTAAAAAAGAGCGTCTTGAAAGACTGATATCTGCACTTGACAAAAATCTGAAAGGAGAAGATTTATCTATGAATATTTTTGATAACAGTGAATTTGAAAAACAGCGTGAGATGTATAAAAAAGAGGCGAAAGAAAAATGGGGAGATACCGACGCTTACAAAGAAAGCCTTGAAAAAACAAAAGACTATTCCGATGAAAAATGGAATAGTCTCACAAGCGGAATGGACGATATTTTCGCTGAATTTTCTGAATGTATGAAAAACAGTCCCGATAAGGCTAAGGGGCTTGTAAAGAAGTTGCAGGATTATATCACAGAAAACTTCTATAACTGCACCGATGAAATCCTTAAAGGTCTTGCTGAAATGTATGTCTTAGATGAACGATTCAAAAACAACATCGATAAGCACGGCGACGGAACAGCAGAATTTGTAAGGGATAGCGTCAGAAAATATGTAAAGTAAAAATAAAGGCGTATGCAATTTTGCATACGCCTTTTCTTTACGCCCAGGGGTCTTCTGCGACGGGAATACGGATATCGGAAAGACACTGGATTTCGTTCAAGAACCACTGATTTGTAGAGGGCTTCTTTCTGAGTTTTATGGGGCGTGGATTATCAGCGCCACCGCTTGTTACATAAAGTGTTGCCCAGTTTTCGTTATCGAATGAATAGGGGTTTTCGCTTACCTTTATAGTATAAGGAGTATTGGGTTTATAGCTGTTTTCGGGAGTAGCTCCTTCAAAGAAAGAAAATGTCTTATAGTATTTATCTTTAAGACGCTCCTTGATAAAGTCCTTTTCGTATGTGCTGACTTCTGCGGGACCTTTTAAAAAGTCAAGCATTTCAATGCAGGCATCGGGATTTTTTTCATAAGAACAAAGAACTGCTATTGTGAGTGCTGTTGTCTTGAATGCCGAATCAAGTGATGCCTCAGGCATAGCCTGTAACTCTGAAAGGTTATTAGGCAACGCAGAGAATGTGAAAGTTTCTGTATAGTTCTTTCCTTTTCCTACCTGTGAATCATTAGTAGTTTCGGGTTTTGCAGGTTCATTTTGTAAAACATCGCCTGCCGCTTTGATAATTGAATCGAATATGCCCATTTTGTCAGTCCTCCTTAATAAAATCAGATTTGCAAAGTAAGAATTATCCGTAACATAATTTTACCACAAAAGTATAGTTATGTAAAGAAATTCCTTATGATATTTATAAAAAATCCACCCCTTTCATCAAAGAGGTGGATTTTTGAAGTTATCACTTATCTATCTCGAGTTTTTCGCCTTTGATTAAAATATAATCAACTTAAAAGTGAAACTCTTTAATATTGACATTTCTTTGATTTTATCATATAATATATTGGCGACTTTTATATCTTGGAAGGATTGACATATTATGATAAGCAACAACATTCTTGAGGTTATAGGGCATACACCCCTTATCCGCCTCAACCGTATGGTCGATGATGACAGCGCGGAAATTCTTGTAAAATTTGAGGGGCTCAATGTAGGCGGTTCGATAAAGACAAGAACAGCATACAATATGATTATAACAGCAGAAGAACAGGGTATCATCAACAAAGACACAGTTATCGTTGAACCCACAAGCGGAAATCAGGGCATTGGTCTTGCGCTTATAGGTGCCGTTAAAGGATATAAGACAGTTATTATAATGCCCGACTCTGTAAGTGAAGAAAGAAGAATGCTTGTCCGTCATTATGGCGCTGAGGTCATTCTTGTTCACGACGCAGGAAACATAGGAGATTGTATTGAAGAATGTCTTAAAACGGCACAGCGTATGAAAGATGAAAACCCCAATGTTTTCATCCCACAGCAGTTTGAAAACCCCGCTAATCCCTTAGCCCACAAGCACCACACAGGTCTTGAAATTGTTGAACAGGCAGGAAAAGAAATCCATGGATTCTGTTCGGGAATAGGCACAGGCGGAACAATAAGCGGAATTGGTGAAACACTCAAAGCGCTTTATCCCGATATTGAAATATGGGCGGTTGAGCCTCAGAATGCCGCTATTCTCGCAGGCGGAACAATAGGAACTCATCTTCAGATGGGAATAGGCGATGGAATCATCCCTGAAAACTTAAATCAGAATATTTACAGCGAGGTTTATATAGTAACCGATGAAGAAGCTATCGAAACCGCAAAGGACCTTGCAAGGCTCGAAGGAATAATGTGTGGCATTTCAGCGGGAACAAATGTTGCCGCTGCAAAGAAGCTCGCTAAAAAACTCGGCAAGGGAAAAACAGTTGTAACAGTTCTTCCCGATACAGCAGAAAGATATTTCTCAACTCCTCTTTTTGACGGAGAATAATTTTTAAAATATACAAAACAAAAGACTATCGTAATTTCTTACGATAGTCTTTTTTGTTATCTTTCGTATCTTATCCACAAAGAGTCATCAGGCATTTTTTCGGATGAAACGAACTCAAAATCTGTTACAGATGAGTCATAGAAAAGCGGTTTGTCGTCTTTATCGGCTATAACGGGTGTCACAATAAGACTCAGCTCATCAACACAACCTGCTTTTAAAAACGCACCGTTTATTATACTTCCGCCCTCTAAAAGAAGTTTCTTTATTCCGAAAAGATTATGGAGTTTTGAGAGTGCTGTATTTATATCGATATCATCTTTTCCCGCAAAGATATATGAAACACCGATGCTCTTATAATAAGCAAGTTTTTCTGCGGATGTTTTTTCTGTCAGAACTTCGATGATATGGCAGTTGTCATAGCCTTCGTCGGAATCGCGGATGATATTTTCTTTCCAGCCGACATTTCCGAGTCTATCGAAAGAAACGGCATAATAACTATGCTTCATAGCGACATAATCTTCATAAGAAACATCTGCGTCTTTAAAAGAAGATAAATCGGGTTTGTATCCGTTTGTGAAACTACCCTCCATAGTTATTCTTCCGCAAGAGAAAGCGTCGCCCTTTATCCTTCGGTTTATTTCATAATAACTTTCAGCGGAATTCGTTCCCTTTTCACCATATAAAAAATCGCCCGTAACCTTTCCGTCGATACTTGTCATCATATGGCAGATAACATAAGGTCGGATGCCTTTCTTTTCGATATATTTCTGCGCATAGGAACAACTTGTCCTTACCTCTCCGCCCGAAAGATTTATGCTGTTTATCGCTCTTTTAACGAGTTCTGATGCAATGCCTCTGCCCTGCATTTTTTCATCAACAAAGGTATGATTTATTGTAAAAACGCCCTTTTCTGTTTCGGGGAAAGTTGCAACGCCTACCTCGTTTCCGTTTTCATCAATGCAGATGACTTTTTCTCTTTCTGATATATATTTCATTTAAAACACTCCTTTTAAGGATATGGGATAATTATAGCATACCCTTAAAACACAGTAAAGATAATTTATGAATCTTGCCCGTGATTTTAAAATATGTTATAATATAAAAGATATCACTTTAAAAACAGGGGGTGAAGATGTGAAGAAAAATCTTCTGGAAAAAATAAAAGAGTCTTTAGGTTCTGTTCTGCCCGTTGCGGCTATCGTTTTTCTTTTGATGATTTCGATAGTTCCCGTGAGCGGAGAGATGTTTTTTATGTTCTTTGTCGGAACAGTTCTTCTCGTTGTCGGCATAGGGCTTTTTACACTCGGTGCAGATACTTCGATGATTATCATCGGCGAAGAGATTGGTGCTAAGCTTGTAAGGCTCAAAAAAGTCTGGCTTATTCTGCCGATATGCTTTATAATCGGCGTTCTTGTAACTGTCGCTGAGCCCGACCTTAAAGTTCTCGCGGACCAGACTCCCATAGCTGACTCTCAGGTTATGATATGGTCGGTAGGAATAGGCGTTGGTATCTTTTTGGCACTCGCTTTTCTTCGTATCTTTTTACAGATAAAGATTTCATATCTTTTTGTAGTTTTTTATGCACTCGTTTTCATATTTGCTTGCTCACCGCTTATAACACCCGACTTTATCCCGACGGCGTTTGACTCAGGCGGGGTTACAACGGGGCCTATAACAGTTCCTTTTATAATGGCTTTAGGACTTGGTCTTTCATCAATCCGTGGTGACAAGACATCAGAAGAAGACAGTTTCGGACTTGTTGCTATGTGTTCGATAGGGCCTATTCTTACTGTGCTTATTCTCGGCGCTGTTAACAACACGGAAATTCCCGAACAAACAATAGAACCCATAGGAAATTATGATTTCGTTTCAGAGGTTTTTAGAAAATTCTCACACTCTCTGCCTCACTATATGGAAGAAGTCGCTATGGCTATCTTGCCGATAGTTGCATTCTTCCTTATCTTCAATTTTATTTCCTTAAAACTTGATAAGAAAACACTCATAAAAATTTTTGTCGGACTTATCTTTACCTACATAGGACTTGTTCTTTCCCTCACAGGCGCTAATGTAGGATTTATGCCCATAGGTCAGTATATCGGCGAAAGCCTTGCGGGAAGCGGATTTTCCTGGATACTCATCCCGATAGGAATGATAATCGGTTACTTTATTGTTTCGGCAGAACCTGCTGTTCACGTTTTAAAACAACAGGTTGAAACAATAACAGAAGGCAGAATTTCTGCAAAGGCTTTAGGAATAAGCCTTGCTGTCGGCGTTTCGGCTTCTGTCGGAATTGCTATGTTAAGAGTTATAACGGGAATTTCTATTCTATGGTTTTTAATCCCCGGATATGCTTTTGCACTTATAATCAGCTTCATCGTTCCACCCATATTCACATCTGTTGCGTTTGACGCAGGCGGAGTAGCATCAGGGCCTTTAACGGCAACATTCCTTCTTCCTCTCGCTATGGGTGCTAGTTTTGCAGCAGGTGGAAATATCGCCACAGACGCATTCGGAATTGTTGCTATGGTTGCGATGACTCCCTTACTTACAATACAG
>JAFXHL010000093.1 GCA_017536405.1 Oscillospiraceae bacterium | reverse complement strand
TTTTCACATCCGATTTCAACAGCCTTGTTATTCATCATTTCAACAAAGCCTTCAACACTTCCTCCTACATGGTCGGCAAGGATACTTCCCGCTTCGCAGGCTGACTGAAGCATAAGACCGTATAAAAGGTCTTTAGCGGTTGCAACTTCTCTCGGACGGAAATCCGCTGTTGACGCGCCCGACTGATAAAGTTCATCAAAAATATATGAGGGTGCTTCAATCTGGGTGTTTTCAAGGTCCTCAATATTTTCTATGGCAATAATTGCCGTCATAATTTTTGTAAGCGACGCGGGATACATGACCTTATCGGAATTTTTTTCATAGATAACGGTATCTGTATCAAGATTTATGAGGTATGCCGCCTCACTGTAAACTTCTGTGCTTGGCGTAAATGTCAGCGCGTTTACCTTAATCTGCGAAAACATCGACATTATTACTGCAAACACCAAAATAAAAGATAACTTTTTCATTCTGTTTTCTCCCTGATATTCTGAAAATTTATGATTTAAAACTCATTTTAAACTATTATAACAAATTTTCAGACAAAAGAAAAGACCTTTTTTGGTTACAACATTATTACAAAAACACTTTACCTTTATATTAAAATGTGATATAATTATTTTATTGTGATTATAAAGGTATTTAGGAGTGAATTTATGATTTGTATCACAGGTGACCTCCACGGCGATTTATCACGTCTGGGACACAAAAACATCAAAAAACTCAAAAAAGGTGACTCTCTTATAATATGTGGAGACTTTGGCTGCATCTGGGATGGGTCTTCAAAGGAAAACGCAACCCTTAAAGCACTCGGAAAGAAAAAATTCAATGTTCTTTTTGTTGACGGATGCCACGAAAACTTTGACCTTTTGGAAAGTTATCCCATAGAAGAATGGAACGGCGGAAAGACAAGAGTCATCTCGGGAAATCTCCGTCAGCTTATGAGAGGCGAACTTTTTGACATTGACGGAAAGAAAATCTTTGCTTTCGGCGGTGGTCAGAGTGAAGACAAGGACATAAAGAAGGAACAGAACAACTGGTGGGAAAACGAAACTCCTACCGAGGAAGAAATAGAAAATGCTATCGACAACCTCCTTGCCGCAGGAAACAAAGTTGATTACATAGTAACTCACGAACCACCTGCTACTCTCAAGGAATTTTTACAGGTCGATACAAAGCAGAAGAGTGAAATGGGCGCTTATTTCGACAAACTCAAGGATTCTTGTGAATATATCAAGTGGTTTTTCGGAAAATGCCATATAAACCGCTCTATTCCGCCGAAGTATCAGGCTGTTTTTGATGAAGCATTCATTATTGAATAAAATTAAATGGTATCGTTCAGATGAACGATACCATTTTTGTTTTATTTTGAAAATACAGATTTAAGTTTAGAGAAGAAAGACTGCTTTTTCTTTTCTTCGGGGATTTCTTTTATCTTTGAAGCTTCTTCATAGGCTTTTTCAAAGAAAAGTTCCTGTGCGTTGATTTTTTCTTCAGATGTTTCTTCTTTATAGCGATAAATTCCGTCATCCCCCTGAACTCTTGCCTTTACATTATCGGAAAGGAGAGTTGTGAAAATGCCGTAAATTCTTTCGGCTATACCTTTATCATAAACAGGAACGGCAACCTCTACTCTTCTGAGGGTATTTCTTGTCATAAAATCGGCTGAAGAAATATATACTTTTCTTCCCTCGCCCTCACCGAAAATATAGATTCTCGAATGTTCAAGGTATCTTCCGACAATACTTGTTACTGTTATGTTTTCTGTATAATCCTTAACACCTGAAACAAGACAGCATATTCCTCTTATCACAAGGTCAGTCTTTACTCCTGCCTTTGACGCTTCGATAAGTTTTTCGATTATAACCTTATCTGTGAGAGAATTAAGTTTAAGACCGATATACGCAGAATTTCCCATTGTAGCGAGTTCAATCTGTTCATCTATCATAGCGATAATCTTATTCTGCAAGCATTTTGGTGCTACGAGAAGATGATTTGTCTGTTCAACGCAGTTTCCGAGAGAAAGTGCATTGAAGATATTTACCGCTTCAAGCCCTATTTCAGTCGACGCTGTCATAAGTGAAAGGTCGGTATACAAAGCGGATGTTTTTTCGTTATAGTTTCCTGTTCCGACCTGAGTTATGAATTTTACTCCATCGCCGTTCTTTTTTGTTATAAGAAGAAGTTTTGAATGAACTTTAAGTCTGTCAAGTCCGTAGATTACGGTACATCCTGCGTCTTCAAGCTGTTTTGACCATCCGATATTGTTTTCTTCGTCAAAACGGGCCCTTAGTTCAACGAGAACCAAAACTTCCTTTCCGTTTTCAGCGGCATCTATGAGTGCTTCTATAATCTTACTGTTTTTAGCTACTCGGTAAAGTGTTATCTTTATAGAAACAACATCTTTATCAGAACCTGCTTCTTTAAGAAGATTGATAAACGGCTTTATACTCTGATAAGGGTAAGAAAGAAGAACATCGCCTTTTTCTACTCTCTTCATAACAGACATATTATCGGGAAAATCGGGCGATTTTTGAGGAACACGGCGGTTGAAGAAAAGTTCGCTGTGGTCTGAAAGTCGGTTGCTGAGTGAAAAAACGAAAGAAAGGTCTAAAGGTCCTTTGACCTGATATGTCTGCCACTTTTCGATTTCAAGGTTTTCGCAGATGAATTTAAGTGCGGCATCACCGAGTTTACGGGTATATTCCATTCTTACGGGAGAGAGTTTCTTTCTTTTGCGTAAAAGTTCCTCCATAGCCTCACGGAAATCGTCAACATCATGGTCTAAAGACTCGTTAGGATCGATATCGGCATTTCTTGTTATTCTTATAAGTGATTTTGAAAGGATATTGCATCCTTCAAAAACTGTCGGAACATAATGAAGAATAAGTTCCTCAACAAGCATAAATCTTTTCTTACTCTGTGTAGGAAGAAAAATCGCTCTTTCAAAAACACCGTTAGCACAGGGAACTATTCCAAGTTTTGCCGAGCCACTTTTTGTTTCGATATAGACAACGGCATAAATCTCCTTATTTTTAAGAAAAGGAAAAGGATGCTTTTTATCTATAATCTGTGGTGATAAAAGAGGCTTTATTTCTGATGCAAAATACGCTGCGAGATATTTTTCTTCCGAACCTGAAAGGTCCTTGAAATTAACCTGCTCTACCCCGTATTCACCAAGTTCATTTATTATGTTATGGTAACTCATAACATTCTGTTCGGAAAGTGACGCTGCTATCGGAAAAATTTCGTCAATCTGTTCATCGGCGGTTTTTCCTGTTTTATTTTCCCTTTCGGTAGGGTCTATAAGCATTTTATCGAAAAGCGAGCCTACTCTTACCATAAAGAATTCATCAAGATTACTCTGGAAAATTGATGAGAAGGTAAGTCTTTCGCATAAAGGAACGCTTTTGTCTTCTGATTCTTCGAGAACTCTTTTATTGAATTTAAGCCAGGAAAGTTCTCTGTTATCAAAACATTTTTTTACTGACATATAAACACCTCAAACAAATTATTGAAGTTCTTTGAGCCACAAAGCCGAAACGGCATCTGAAGGCATATTAAGGTCGCCCCTGGGCGAAACTCCCACAGAGCCTACCTTGCATCCGTCGGGAAGGCAGGAACGCTTGAACTGCTGTGAGAAAAATCTTTTTATGAATGTTATGAGCCATTTCTTTATGGTTTCGCTGTCATAATCTCCCGCAAAGGCAATTTCTGTCATACGAAGAATTTTCTTGGGTGAAAATCCGAAACGGAGAAAATAATAGATAAAGAAATCGTGAAGTTCATAAGGTCCTACAAGGTCTTCTGTCTTCTGAGAAATAACTCCGTTCTTAGCAGGAATAAGTTCGGGGCTTACGGGTGTATCCAGAACATCGCGTAAAATATCTCCTGCTTCTGAATTTTCCGCCTCATAGGATACGAGATGTCGGACAAGTGTTTTTGGAACAGAACCATTTACGCCATACATTGACATATGGTCACCGTTATAGGTTGCCCAACCGAGAGCAAGTTCCGAGAGGTCGCCCGTTCCGACAACTATCGCGTTATACTGATTTGCCTTATCCATAAGAACCTGTGTTCTCTCTCTTGCCTGTGAGTTTTCATAGGTTACATCGTGAACATCGGGGTTATGTGAAATATCCTTGAAATGCTGTGAAACACTTTCTTTTATATTTATTTCTTCGAGTGATGTTCCGTAAATCTTTGCGAGTTCGCAAGCATTGTTATATGTTCTGTCGGTTGTTCCGAAACAGGGCATTGTTATTGTTTTTATGCCTTTTCTGTCAAGTCCTGATGCATCAAAAGCACGGACTGCTACTATTAAAGCAAGGGTTGAATCGAGTCCTCCCGAAAGGCCTAAAACGACATTCTTACAACCGATATGGCGAAGTCTTTTAACAAGGCCTGCTGTCTGGATTGAAAGGATTTCTTCGCATCTTTCTTTGAGTTTTTCCTTATCCTCGGGAATAAATGGAGTTTTTGAAAATCTGCGTGAAAGTTTTGTTTCGCCAATTTCAAAATATATTTCTTCGCCGAAGAATTCGTGTGAAGAAACAAATTCCTTATTGCGTTTTCTTTCGGATATAAGTCTTTCTGTGTCTATATCTGCGATAAGAAGTCTTTCATCTGAAAAAGGCTTTGTTTCTGAAAGGATAATTCCGTTTTCAACAATGAGAGAATATCCCGAAAAAGCGAAATCTGTCGAGGATTCGCCCGTTCCCGCACCTGCTGATGCTATCGCGCATATACTGCCCATTGACTTTGCTTTTTTCATTGTTCTTATTCTTTCTCTTCTTCCGACAAGATGAGGCGTTGCAGAAAGTTCGAATATAATCTTTGCGCCGTTTTCAGCGAGTTTTGTTGTGAGAGAGTCTGACGAAATCATATCATCAGATATCACAACTCCGAAAGAAAAATCGTCGTTATTATAATGGCGGAATACCTTTTTAGCGCCGAATGAAACAAGTTCGCCATTTATTTCAACGACACTTCTCTCTTCCTTTATATCATTTGCTGATGTGAAATATTTTTCCTCAGAAGCGTTAATACTTGTTTTAGGAACTATCGCTGTTACATTTCCGCCGAAAGAGACAGCAGCACAATTATATAACTTGTCCTCATAAAGAAAAGGAAGCCCCACTATCGAGATGATATCGAGTTTTTCGGTTTCTTTTGCGATTTTTAAAAGATTTTCTCTTGCGGAGTCTATAAGTGTTCTCTGGAAAAACAAATCCCCACAGGTAGCACCTGTTATCGAAAGCTCGGGAAAAGAGATTATCTTTACTCCCTCTTTTTCGGCTTTAACAATAAGGTCTGTAATATTTTTCGCATTATATTCACAGTCTGCAACCTTGATATCAGGAATTCCGCAGGCTATTTTGAGAAAACCATTGTTCATAATAAAAAAACCTCCGCCACATAAAATATATTTATTTATACCATTATATAACTGTGGCTATTTTTTGTCAACTTGCGGTTAGTTATTCGGAATACGCAGTTACGCGTGTTGTTAGCACTCTCACAAAAAGATTGCTAATTTTTTTTAAAAAACCCTTGACAAGTGTTTATTTTAATGGTATTCTATGTTTAGCACTCAAGGAGAAAGAGTGCTAACAAACTGACAAGTCAACTGCCAGAAGGGGTGAAAAAAGATGCTTGACGAGAGAAAACTCAAAATTCTCGGCGCTATCGTCGATGAATATATAGTTACCGGCGAACCTGTCGGTTCAAAGACAATTTCAAAACTCGCAGACATCAATGTTTCATCAGCAACAATAAGAAACGATATGGCGGTTTTAGAGCAACTCGGTTATCTCGAACAGCCACATACTTCGGCAGGAAGAATTCCCACATTCAGCGGATATCGTCTTTATATCGAAAAGATAATGAAAGAAAACCCCCTTTCAGAAGACGACAAGAAAATGCTTGACAGTATGCTTGATACTGACGCTCAGACAGAAGAGGCGCTTATCCAGTCAGCTTCTACTGCACTTGCGGAAGTTACAAAATGTGCGGTTGTTGCATCAAACCTTGCTCCGAAATATTCGGTTATAACAAAGGTTGAGGTTATTCCGACAGGAAAAAGGCTCTATGTTCTTCTTCTTATAACCTCATCGGGAAGTATAAAGAACAAGGTATGTCGCCTTGAATTCGACCTTACACCAGAACAACTCGATTTCTTCTCGAAATATATGGAAGAAAACCTGAATGGTGTTTCACTTGAAAGTCTTTCTGAAGAAATGTTCCAGCAGATAATTGTTGCTATGGGTGCATATATGATAACACTCTCCCCTCTCATAAACGCGGTTTATGAGATGTCGAAGGGTCTTATGCAGAAGGAACTTACAGTAAGCGGTGAGAAAAACCTTTTACAATGCAAGGATTTTGACCACAACGAAATAGTTACTTTCTTAGAACATAAAAACGAACTCACAGAACTTATAGATGAAAGCTTCAACGGAATTCAGGTTCTTTTCGGAAAGGAAAAGGATTCATTCGTAATAGGAAATTCAAGTATGATTTCATCTCAGGTAAAAAAAGACGGAAAGACCGCAGGGTCACTCGGAATCATAGGACCTATGCGACTTGACTATAAAAAAGTTATTCCTTATATAGAATACTTTACCAAAAAAATCTCCGATATAATTTCGGAAGAAGATATACCGGACACCCCGGGGAAAGGACCAGAAGAAGAATGAGTGAAGAAAATAAGATTGAAAACCTCGAGGAAGAAGTTTCAACCGCTGAAACAGAAGAAGTAGCAGTAGAAACAGAACCCTCTGAGGAAGAAAAACTGAGAAAGGAACTCGCTGATACAAAGGACCTTTATCTCAGGACCGTTGCTGAATACGACAATTTCAGAAAGCGTACCGCTAAGGAAAAGATTGAGATTTACGGCGACGCTACTTTAAAGGCGGTTTCAGAAATTCTTTCTGTTATCGACAACTTTGAAAGAGCGCTTGCGGTTGAAACATCCGACGAAAACTTCAAAAAGGGCGTTGCGATGATATTCAATCAGTATCTCGAGATTTTAAAGAAACTCGGTGTTTCTGAAGTCAAGGCGGAAGGAGAAGAATTCAATCCCGAATTCCACCACGCTGTTCAGCAGATTGAAGATGAAAATCTCGGAGAAAATGTTGTCGCAACTGTATTCCAGAAGGGATATATGTTAGGCGACAAGGTTATAAGACCTTCGATGGTTGTTGTTGCAAATCCATAAACTAAAATAAATAAAGAAAAAATGAAAGAAGGAATTTATTATGTCAAAAATCATTGGTATCGACCTTGGTACAACAAACTCCTGCGTTGCAGTTATGGAAGGCGGTAATGCCGTTGTTATCACTAACTCAGAAGGCGCAAGAACAACTCCCTCGGTAGTAGGTTTCTCAAAGACAGGTGAAAGACTTGTAGGTCAGGTTGCCAAGCGTCAGGCTGTTGCTAACCCCGACAAGACAATCGCTTCAATCAAAAGACACATGGGTTCTGACTACAAGGTAAACATTGATGGCAAGGACTTTACTCCTCAGCAGATTTCAGCTATGATTCTCCAGAAGCTCAAGGCTGACGCTGAAAGCTATCTCGGCGAAACAGTTACAGAAGCTGTTATCACAGTTCCCGCTTATTTCACAGACGCACAGCGTCAGGCTACTAAGGACGCAGGACAGATTGCAGGTCTTACAGTAAAGAGAATTATCAACGAACCTACTGCTGCTGCACTTTCATACGGCATTGACAAGGAAAACGACCAGAAGGTTATGGTTTACGACCTCGGTGGTGGTACATTCGATGTTTCAATCATCGAAATGGGCGATGGCGTTCAGCAGGTTCTCGCAACAGCAGGTAACAACCGTCTCGGTGGTGACGATTTCGACGAAAGAATAATCAACTGGATGGTTGAAGAATTCAAGAAGGCTGAAGGCATTGACCTTCGTAGTGACAAAATCGCTATGCAGAGACTCAAGGACGAAGCTGAAAAGGCAAAGATTATGCTCTCTTCAACACCTTCTGCTCCTATCAACCTCCCCTTCATCACAGCAGACGCTACTGGTCCTAAGCACCTTGACCTTACACTCTCACAGGCTAAGTTCAACGAACTCACATCTGATCTCGTTCAGGCTACAATGGGTCCTGTTAAGCAGGCTCTCGCTGACAGTGGTCTTAAGGCAAGCGAACTCGACAAGGTTCTTATGGTTGGTGGTTCATCAAGAATCCCCGCTGTTCAGGAAGCGGTTAAGGACTTTATCGGTAAAGAACCTTTCAAGGGCATCAACCCCGACGAATGTGTTGCACTCGGTGCCGCTATTCAGGGTGGTGTTCTCGGCGGAGATGTTACAGGTCTTCTTCTTCTCGACGTTACTCCCCTTTCACTCGGTATCGAAACAGCAGGTGGAGTTTGCACAAGAATGATTGAAAGAAATACAACTATCCCCACAAAGAAATCACAGATTTTCTCAACATACGCAGACAATCAGTCAGCAGTTGACATCAATATCCTTCAGGGTGAAAGAGAATTCGCAAAGGACAACAAGCAGCTCGGTATGTTCCGTCTTGACGGTATCGCTCCCGCTCCCCGTGGTGTTCCTCAGATCGAAGTAACATTCGACATCGACGCTAACGGTATCGTTCACGTTTCTGCGAAGGACCTCGGCACAGGCAAGGAACAGAACATCTCTATCACAGCATCAACAAATATGTCTAAGGATGACATCGAAAAGGCTGTCAAAGAAGCTGAACAGTTTGCTGAAGAAGACAAGAAGCGTAAGGAAGCTGTTGATATTAAGAACAACGCCGATAACCTTGTATTCCAGTGCGAAAAGGCTATGACTGATTTCGGCGACAAGGTTTCAGCAGAAGACAAGAACGCTATCCAGCCTAAGATTGACGCTCTCAAGGAAGCTTGCAAGGGTGACGACACAGCTGATATCAAGGCTAAGACAGATGAACTTTCAAAGGCTATTCAGGACCTTTCATCAAAGATTTATCAGCAGGCAGGTGCCGCTGCACAGGGTCAGCCCGATATGAATATGGGTGGCGCCGATGCAGGCAATGCAGGCAACGCAGGCGATGACGTTGTTGACGCTGATTTTACAGAAGCATAATTTAAGATAACTTCTAACAGACGACGGTAGCGGAATTTTTCCGTTACCGTATCGTTTGATTATGAAGCATTAAGGAGGATTTCCCCTTGGCAGAAAAAAGAGACTACTATGAAGTGCTTGGTGTTCAGAAAGGTGCTTCTGATGATGAGATAAAAAAGGCATACCGTTTGCTTGCCAAGAAATATCACCCCGACCTTAACCCCGACAACAAAGAGGCGGAAGAAAAATTCAAGGAAGTAAACGAGGCTTATGAAGTTCTTTCAGACCCCTCAAAGAAGGAACGTTATGACCAGTTCGGACACGCAGGCGTTGACCCATCATATCAGGGAGGCGGATTCGGCGGTGGATTCTCAGGCGGAGGATTCGGGGGCGGATTCGGAATGGAAGATATTTTTGACAGTATCTTCGGCGGAGGAATGTTCGGTGGCGGAAGAGCATCTAATGCAAACGCCGCAAGAAGAGGTCAGGATATTCAGCAGAATGTTACTATCAGTTTTATGGAAGCCTGCAACGGTGTAAACACTGATATCGCTATTGAAAAACTCGAAAAATGTTCTGAATGTGAAGGAAGCGGATGCGCTTCGGGAACTCATCCCGAAACCTGTCCTGAATGTCACGGAACAGGTCAGGTAAGAGTTCAGCAGAGAACTCCTTTCGGTGTTATTTCAACATCGAAAACATGTTCGAGATGTAACGGAAAGGGCAAGATTATAAATTCACCATGTTCAAAGTGTGGCGGATACGGAAGGTCAAGAGTTACAAAAAATCTCAATGTAAGTATCCCCGCAGGTATCAATGACGGTCAGGCAATAAGACTTTCAGGTCAGGGAAACAACGGAATAAACGGCGGTCCTTCGGGTGATGTTATTCTTACTGTAAGTGTAAGACCCGACCCTATCTTTATAAGAGAAGATTATGATATTCACGTTGATATTCCCATTACATTCGCACAGGCGGCTCTGGGTGATGAAATAACTGTTCCGACAATAGACGGAAAGGTTAAATACAACATCTCGGAAGGTACTCAGTCGGGCACTGTTTTCAGACTCAGAGGAAAGGGCGTCAAAAAGCTCAACAGTTCTTCAAGAGGCGACCAGTATGTAAAGGTTTATGTTGAAGTTCCGTCAAAGCTCAACAAGAAACAGAAAGAAGCCCTCAAAGCATTTGAAGAAACACTTGAGGACGACAAGAACTATACAAAACGAACAGGATTCTTTGAAAAAATCAAGGATATGTTTAATTAACATATTAAAAAAACGGTATCGCTTCAGCGATACCGTTTTTGTTATGTAATCTAAAATTATCTTCTGCGGAGTTTGAATGCGCTGATGAGGTCTTTAAGCATAGCTGACTGGCTTGAAAGTTCTTCTGATGCAGCGGCACTTTCTTCTGCTGTTGCTGAGTTTGTCTGAACAACGCCTGAAATCTGGTCGATACCGACAGAAACCTGTTCTGCTGAGAGAGCCTGTTCCTTACTTGCTTCAGCGATTTCGTTCATAAGCTTATTAACACCCATTGAAGCGTCATAAACCTTATCCATAAGTTCAGCTGTTTCCTTAACAATCTTGTTTCCGTTCTGAACAGCGGCAACAGATTCTTCAATAAGTGCTGTTGTGTTGTTTGCGGCTTCTGCTGACTTACTTGCGAGGTTTCTTACTTCATCCGCTACAACGGCAAAGCCCTTACCTGCTTCACCTGCTCTTGCGGCTTCAACTGCTGCGTTAAGAGCGAGGATATTTGTCTGGAACGCGATATCTTCAATAGCCTTGATGATATGACTGATTTCTTCTGATGAACGGCTTATCTTATCCATAGCTTCGACAAGTCTGTCCATATGTTCGTTTGCTTCCTGCATTGCTTCGCTTGCTTCGTTTGTATTGTTTCTTGCAATTTCACAGTTTTCGGAAGTCATATTGATATGCTTTGTGATATCAGCGATTGTTGCCGCAAGTTCTTCAACCGAGCTTGCCTGACGGATTGTTCCGTGTGAAAGTGACTGAGCACCTGCTGAAACCTGTTCTGAACCTGTTGAAACCTGATCTGCTGCAACATTGATCTGTGAGAGTGTTGTGCTGAGTCTGTTGTTGATTTCGAGAGCAGATCTGTAAAGTCCAGCGAAATCGCCCTTATAGTATGATTCATTTCTTGACATATCAACGCTGAAATCGCCGTCAGCCATAGCGCTGAGCATACGGTCGATATCGCTGATGATTGTGTTCATATTGGATACAAGTTCTTCTGTTGATTCAGCGAGCTCTTCGATTTCGTCGTTTGTTCTTACTGAAGGAACAGAGCCTGTGAGGTCACCGCCAACGAGAGCGCCGAGTCTTTCTGAAACGGCATTGATAGGATTGCCGATGTTCTTTCCAAGGACTGTTGCTATGGCAATTGAAATTCCTATACCAATAAGAACGATAACTACTGTAATGATAATTGTTTCATAAACTTCGAGAAGGAAATCGTTGGCATCTGATTTAATCATGATAGACCAGCCGTTTGTTCCTTCAATAGGAGAATAAGCCATAACAGTTGAAACGCCGTGAACGTTTGTTTTCTTATAGCCTGCAACACCGTGTTCTACTTCATCGTGAACAGCCGCAAGGTTTGCGTATGTCTTATCTTCCTTTGCGATTTCCTGAATGTTTTCGCCGTCAAGAACTCTCTGTGCATCGGGATGAGCGATTGTGTTTCCGTTAGCATCAATCATATATGCTTCACAGGAATCGCTTATCTTGATTTCTGAAACGATATCGTTGAGGAATGTTTCTGTAGGAACTACATAAACACATCCTACAACTTCTGATCCTACTTCCCCGTCTTTCCAGAGAGGAGCGGCGATGATGATGCTGACTTTTCCTGTTACTCTTGAAACTACGGGTTCGGAAACTGTTGCTTTTCCTTCCATAGCATTCTTGAAATACTGTCTGTCAGACATATCTGCGCCTGTATCTATATTCTTTCCGCTTGCATCAAGAACAACGCCTCTTTCCATGCCGTGTGCCTTTGCGCGTTCTGTGATGAGTGCGGTTTTTTCATAGGCTGTGAGTTCATCCCCTGAAAGTTCTTTTAAACATCCTGCTTCGACAGCAACATTGCTGAACGCTTCAAGTTCCCATCTTACGCGTTCGGATGCGATATGAGCCATAGTTGTCATATCGTCTTCAAGCCTTGTTGTAACGCCGACATATGTAAGCACCGAGCATACCACACCAAGTATAATAAGCGCTGCGGTTACAATGGCTATCATAGCAACAACTATTTTACTCTTTACAGTTTTCATAATGCATATATCTCCATTTCATTAAATTTATACTTATTCAAAAGTATACATTTTTATCATTGTATCATTTTTATTTGTAATTGTCAATAATGTTAATTTTAACTTAATATTTTTTGGTCAGAATTCCTAAATATATGCGGTTGATTTTTAAAAAATTCCCAATAATATTTTTTGTATCGCGACAAATAATACTAAAGCAAGCCCCGAAATACAAAAAATCGAAAAAAATTAAGGAGATTTGATTATGAAAGGTCAGACTACACAGCAGGGCAGAGATGCTCTCGAAAGATTCAAGATGGAAGCCGCAAACGAAGTAGGCGTTAACCTCAAGGCAGGTTACAACGGCGACCTCACATCTCGTGAGGCAGGTTCTGTCGGCGGACAGATGGTTAAGAAGATGATTGACTCATACAAGATGGGCAAGTAACTCTATCTTACCTTTTTAAAATAAAGTCCGGACTGCAATAGTGGTCCGGATTTTTATTTTGTAAAATTAAAAATTTAATGTAAAAAGAAAATTTTTAATGTTTTTCGTTAAAAAAGTATTGACAAACATAAATCGTGGTGTTATAATGCAGATATGATAAGCGGCTTTCATATAAATTTTAGGAGGAAGACATATGAAAAATAATAATTACATAGGAAAAATCAATACACTCGGAAAGATAGGAAGAATACTTCTCATATTTTTAAGAATTGCCTGCGTTATGGGAATTGTATGCTTTGTTATCGCTGCTGTCGGGATAAATACAATTCCTAAAGATGATGTTATAACTTCAAAGGGAACTATTTCGTATGAAACAATAGTTGATAACAACAGACTTCCCGACCATGTATCATCGGGGCTTGAAGATACCGAAAATACAGAAGAAACTATTGATTTTTTAGGAACTATCCTTTCGGTAAAAGAAAATCTGGTAACAGATAATGGCATTGAAGATTACACATTCAATATGAGTTTTGACGCCAAAAACACAAGGGCAATGATTTTATCATACACTATCGCTATGATATTAGGTGCTGTATTTCTTGGGTTAACGCTCATCGTCGTTATCTTCGGCGGAAAACTTGCTTCTGCACTTGAAAAATGCAGTTCGCCTTTTGAAGAAAGTGTTACAAAATCAATGAAAAAATTTGCTTTCTCACTTATTCCCATAGCTGCAGTATACTGCATAATCGGTCAGCAGGCAGCGCTTTCAATGATAGTTATAGTCCTTGCTATGATTGCGATCGCTTATATTTTCGGCTATGGCGCTGAACTTCAGAAAGAATCAGACGAAACACTTTAAGGAGGCAGAAAATGGCTATTATTTTAAGACTCGACAGAGTTATGGCTGACAGAAAGATGTCCCTTAATGAGCTTTCGGAAAAAGTCGGGGTTGCGAATGTTAATCTTTCAAAGATAAAAACAGGAAAGGTAAACGCGATAAGATTTTCAACACTCAACGCAATATGCAGGGTGCTTGAATGTCAGCCCGGGGATATTTTAGAATATGTCGCTGACGAAGGAGAAGAAGAATAGATAACAAAACATCCACTCGCATCTGTGAGTGGATGTTTTGGTTTTTCCAGAGCTGATGATGGGACTTGTTCTCGCCTGCGGGTGCGTGTCCGCACAGGACAATTCGTTAGAGACTCTGTTTGTAAAATAGCATTGTCGCTCGGTAACGAGAAAGTAAATCAACCTGATATTCATAAAAAAACGCCTGCGGTGGCTCACCGCCTGACTCGCCATTCAAGTCCCTATTGAAACTAAAAAAGAGAAACACCAGAAGGTGTTTCTCTTTTTTGGAGCTGATGATGGGACTTGAACCCACGACCTACGCCTTACCTAGGCGTTGCGCTACCGACTGTGCCACATCAGCAAACAACATCGCCTGATTATTATATCACAAATATCAGGCGATGTCAATAAATCATTTAGTTTTTATTCATTCCGCAGCACTTCTTGTATTTCTTTCCGCTGCCGCAGGGACAAGGATCGTTATCCCCTACTTTTTTCTTTCTTATGGGAGTTGATGAAGATGAACCGTCTGCTGTTGAGGGGTCGTTTGAAGCTGTGGGCTTTGCAACCTGCTCTCTCTGAGGTGCAACAACTTCATTGCTTTCGGCATTTCTCTGAATTCTTAAAGTAATAAGAGTTCTTACTGTGTCTTCGCGGATATCCTCAATCATAGCATCGAACATATCGAAACCTTCATAACGATATTCGATAACGGGGTCTTTCTGTGCGAATGAACGAAGACCGATTCCGCGCTTGAGTTCTTCCATATTGTCGATGTGTGACATCCACTTTGTATCAACAACACGAAGAAGCACAACTCTTTCGACTTCTCTTGTTGTGTCGTGTCCCCATTCCGCTTCCTTTGCAGAATAGATTCTTTCGGCACGTTTTGTGAGTTCATCAACAAAGTAAGATTTATCAATCTTTTCAAATTCTTCTGGTGTGAAGAAGAAATCTTCAGGAACTGTGAGAACATTGAGGAATCTGTCACGAAGACCATTGATATTCCAGTCGTCTCTCGGAACCTTATCGAAGATATACTGGTCTACCGCTGTTGCGATATAATCCTTCATCATCTTGAGGATGTATTCGTGGATATCTTCGCCGTTGAGAACCATTCCACGTTCCTTGTAGATGATTTCACGCTGTGCATTGAGAACGTCGTCGTAACGAAGAACATTCTTTCTGATAGCAAAGTTTCTGCCTTCAAGATTCTTCTGTGATGATTCGATAATCTTTGTGAGCATTCTGCTTTCGATGGGAAGGTCTTCATCGATATTCATTCTTTCCATAAGCATATTTACTCTTTCACCGCCGAAGAGACGCATAAGGTCGTCTTCAAGGGAAAGGAAGAATAAGCTTTCACCGGGGTCTCCCTGACGGCCCGCACGACCTCTGAGCTGATTGTCGATACGGCGTGATTCGTGACGTTCTGTACCGAGAATGAAAAGACCGCCCGCTTCTTTAACCTTTATTGCCTTTTCGTCAACTTCTGCTTTGTATTTTTCAAAAAGTTCACGATACATCTTTCTTGCTTCGAGGATTTCTTCATTATCTGTTTCGGCATAACCGATTGCTTCTGTTATGATATATTCGGGAATACCGTTTTTGCGCATCTGTGCTGTTGCGAGATATTCTGCGTTACCGCCGAGCATAATGTCTGTTCCTCGACCTGCCATATTTGTTGCGATTGTAACAGCGCCGTATTTACCTGCCTGCGCAACGATTTCAGCTTCCTTTGCGTGCTGCTTTGCGTTGAGGACTTCGTGCTTGATTCCTGCCTTTGAAAGCATCTTGCTGAGGATTTCTGATTTTTCGATTGAGATTGTTCCGACAAGAACAGGCTGTCCCTTAGCGTGACATTCCTTTATCTGTTCTATTGTTGCGCGGAATTTAGCCATTTCTGTCTTATAAACAATGTCAGAATGGTCTTTTCTGATAACAGGCTTATTTGTAGGAATTTCAACAACATCAAGACGATAGATTTCCTTGAATTCGGATTCTTCTGTCATCGCTGTGCCTGTCATACCTGAAAGTTTCTTATAAAGTCTGAAATAGTTCTGGAATGTTACTGTAGCAAGAGTCTTGCTTTCTCTTGCAACCTTAACTCCTTCCTTTGCTTCGATAGCCTGATGAAGACCATCGTTATATCTTCTGCCGTGCATAAGACGACCTGTGAATTCGTCAACTATGATAACTTCTCCGTTCTGGACAACATAGTCGATATCCTTCTGCATAATGCCTATCGCCTTGAGTGCCTGATTGATATGGTGAAGAAGTGTCATATTCGAAGCATCCATAAGATTTTCGACATTGAACATCTTTTCTGCTTTCTTTACACCGCGACGAGTAATTGTTGCTGTTTTACCCTTTTCGTCGATGATATAGTCGCAGTCGTCGTTGATGGATTCCTGGTCTTCCTTTGTATCCATTTCAACGATTTTCTTTCCTTCAAGCATCTTTGCAAATCTGTCAGCTACTGTATAGAGCTGTGTTGACGCTTCGCCTGCACCTGAAATTATGAGAGGTGTTCTTGCTTCGTCGATAAGGATCGAGTCAACTTCGTCGACAATAACGAAATTATGTTCGCGCTGAACTTTCTTTTCCTTATGAGTAACCATGTTATCACGGAGATAATCAAAGCCGAATTCGTTATTTGTTCCGTATGTGATATCGCAAGCATATGCCGCACGACGTTCATCATCGTTGAGTTCGTGTGTGATACAGCCGATTGTAAGGCCTAAAAATCTGTAAACCTTACCCATTTCTTCTGACTGGTATTTAGCGAGGTAGTCATTTACTGTTACAACATGGGCACCCTTGCCGTCAAGTGCATTAAGATATGCCGCAAGACAGGCAACGAGAGTTTTACCTTCACCTGTTTTCATTTCTGCGATTCTTCCCTGATGAAGAACGATAGCACCTACTACCTGAACGGGATAGGGCTTTTTGCCGAGAACACGCCATGCTGCTTCGCGGCAGGTTGCGAGTGCTTCGGGGATTATATCATCGGTTGTTTCACCGAAAGAAAGTCTGTCCTTCAGTTTGTTTGTCATATCCTTGAGTTCGGCATCCGACATCTTCGAATATTCTTCTTCAAGATCGAGAACCTTCTGCTTGATCGGTTCTATGCGTTTAAGTTCCTTCGCGCTGTAAGAACCGAAAATTTTATCTAACATTGCCATTTTTCTCACTCCGCCTTATTTATTTTGATATAAAAACAATCAAGTTATATTTTAACACATATCAGTGTCAAAGTCAATAATTTTATGCCAATAAATCTGTCAAATCTGCCAATTTATTTCTTCAATTCCGTTTGCTTTCAAAAACTCATTCGTTTTCGAAAAATGACGACATCCGAAAAAACCGTTATATGCCGAAAGAGGACTCGGATGCGCTGCCTCTAAAATCTTATGCGCAGGGTTTGTTATGAGGTTTTTCTTGTTTCTTGCGTTTCTTCCCCAGAGGATGAAAACCATGGGTTTTTCGCGTTTGTTAAGATGTGAAATCACTGTATCGGTAAAAATCTCCCATCCTTTGCCCTGATGAGAATTAGCCTGTCCTTCCCTTACTGTGAGAACAGCATTGAGAAGAAGAACTCCATCCTCTGCCCATTTCGTAAGAGTTCCGTTTTCAGGTTCTGTGAAGCCTGTGTCATCGTGAAGTTCCTTGAAGATATTTTTAAGCGAGGGTGGTTTTTCTATCCCCTCTCTCACGGAAAAACAGAGTCCGTGTGCCTGACCTTCGCCGTGGTATGGGTCCTGACCTATAATTACCGCCTTGACATTGTTGTAGGGTGTATATTTGAGGGCATTGAAGATGTCATACATATCGGGGAAAATTTTTCTTGTGAAATACTCCTGCTTTAAAAACTCACGCAGTTTAAGATAATATTCCTTTTCGAATTCTCCTTTGAGGACTTCATCCCAGTCGTTGCCTATATTTACCATAACAGAAACTCCTTCCGACAATACAGAATATACAGACATTATACCATAGATGACGGGAATAATCAAATTAAGAAACGGTATAGAAA
>JAFXHL010000092.1 GCA_017536405.1 Oscillospiraceae bacterium | reverse complement strand
CTTTTTTTATCGCAAAAATTCTGTCACGAAGAACTGCCGCTCTTTCAAAATCAAAATTTTCAGCAGCCTCGTTCATCTCTTTTTCAAGCCGTTCAACCGATAAAGCACTTCCACTTCTGATATAATCGACAGCCTCATAAACTGTCTTTTTATAATCTTCTGCCGAAACCTTTCCCTGACATAAACCCATACATTTTTTTATGTGGAAATTAAGACAGGGTCTGCCTTTTCTGAACTCCTGCGGAAATTTTCTTGTGCAGGTAGGAAGCATAAAAACGCCGTTCGCCTCATTAACGGATTGCTTTGTCGTGAGACCGCTTGTATAAGGCCCTAAATACTCCGCCTTTTCATCATCTTTCTGCATAACCGCAGTTATTCTCGGATATTCTTCCGCTGATATTTTTATATAGAAATACCCCTTGTCATCCTTTAAAAGAATGTTATATTTAGGGCTATACTGTTTTATCAGGGAACACTCTAAAACGAGCGCTTCGTATTCGCTGTCGGTAACGATAAAATCATAGTCAAAAACATTTGAAACCATTTTAGCAACCTTAGGCAAATGATCGGGATGCTCTCTGAAATAACTTGTAACTCTGTTTTTAAGATTTTTTGCTTTTCCGACATATATTATCTTCCCCGTTTTATCTTTCATAAGATAAACTCCCGATGAAGTTGTAAGTTGTCTTGTCTTATCCCTTAAAAAAGGAAGCCTTTCATTCATATAATTCTCCTTAAATAAGAATTTCTGTAACCGTTATACTTTCCCCCGATGATAAATCTTCATAGAAATCTATTTCAAGGGGAGTTGTCGCTATTCTGCAGTTTTCTCCTGCCTTTATTGTTGAACTGCTCGACTGTTTTATATATCTTCCTGCATAGACTCCGCAGTCGGAATATTTCTTTTCACTTTTTCCTATGATAGTTCCGCCGTTATTTACATCTATATCATTCAATGAACATACCGCGAGAGTATAGTTACTGCTGTTTGCGTATTCATAGTTTCCTGTTAAGATACCTGTGAGTTTTCCACCCGAAACAATAATATCTCCGTTATGGATATATGTTCCGTAAAAATCCGCTTTCGCAGTAACATCCGCCCCTGAAAGAACGCTCATTCTTGCTGAATATATAGCAAAATCACGTGCCTCGGCCTCAACGACACCTTTATTTTCTACTATAATCGTTCCGCCATAAAGACCTGCCTTTCCGCCCTTTGCATAAACATATCCATTATCTATATTTATCTTGTCGGCATCTATGGCTATTCCCTCTTTCGCTCTTGCTATAAGCCTTCCGCCGTCTTTCACAAGAAATCCTCTGTCTTTTTTCGAAGCATCGGAGTTAAACCCTATAAGAACAGCCGTTCCGTCTTTAACATTTGTTTCAGCAAAAACAGATGTGTTATCTTTTACTGTCATTCCGATAGTACACATACCGCAACCCGATTCGTTCCCATAATACAAAGCAGGAACGCCACTCTGCGTTTTATTTACGATAACAAGTTTTCCTCCACCAGAAAAAGTAGCATGGGTATTTATCGCTGAAAAAGGAACTCTGCTGTCGCTTTCAATCCTGTTTTCTCCTGTAACGACGACTTCTAACCTGTCAATCCCCTTTATTACAAGCCTTTCGCTTGAAATGAAATTATCGAGATAAAGTTTTCCGTTTTCGTATTTTATGCCCTCAACAGTTGTCGATAAAACATCTGTATTCCCAACCGTTACACTTACCTTTTCTTCTGCATTTATATCAACTTTCACCGCAAATAAAAGAAGTGAAAAACATATCATCATCGAAATTATTTTTTTCATTTTCATCACCCGATTTGATTATACACCAAAAATAAAAGCAGTACAAGAAATTTGCACTGCTTTTTTATGGATTTTCTTACTTTTTGTTCTGCTTGTGTTTTTCAAGAAGGAACTTGATTTTTTCGTGGGGATCAATGATTGTGCTGATTGAAACATCGTGGTTGATAGCAGCGATAAAGTATGCGATATACTTTGAAACGTCAACTTCTGTAAACCAATCTCTTGATTTAAGAGCATCTGTGCGGTATGTAAGATTTGTTCCGAGAACACCTGCGATAACACCTTCGTTATAAGCCTTGTCGAATGCATCAAGTCCGTTTGTGAAGATGGGGTATGTTGCATAGCAGAAAATTCTGTTTGCTTTTCTCTTCTTGAGTTCATAAGCGATATCAAGCATTGATTCACCTGATGAAATGATGTCGTCAGCGATGAAAACATCCTTTCCTTCAACTGAATTTCCGAGATATTCGTGTGCAACGATGGGGTTTCTTCCGTTTACAACCTGTGAGTAATCACGGCGCTTATAGAACATTCCGAGGTCAACGCCAAGAACAGAAGCATAATACATATTTCTGTTGATAGCACCTTCGTCGGGTGAGATAATCATAAAGTGATCCTTATCGAGTTCAAGTTCGGGATGCTTTCCGAGAAGTGCTTTAAGAACCTGATATGTAGGCATTACATTGTCAAATCCCATAAGAGGAATTGCATTGTGGACACGAGGGTCATGTGCGTCGAATGTAACGATATTTGAAACACCCATTCTTTCGAGTTCCTGTAAAGCAACTGCGCAGTCGAGTGATTCACGGTAGTTGCGACGATGCTGTCTTCCGCCGTAAAGGATAGGCATAATAACATTGATTCTGTGTGCCTTACCGCCTGCTGCCTGAATGATACGCTTTAAATCCTGATAGTGATCATCGGGTGACATTGAGTTTTCTTCGCCGAACATTTTGTATTTGCAGTTGTAGTTTCCGACATCAACTATGATAAAGAGGTCATCTCCTCTGATTGTCTGCTTGATAAGACCTTTACCGTCTCCTGATGAGAAACGGGGGCAATCCGATTCAATAAGGAATGACTTTTCGGGACGATGTTCGGGAATAGCCCATTCCATAAGATAATCGTTGATTTTGTCGCCGAGTTCTTTCGCGCCTTCCATAGCGATAACCCCTAAAGGAGCAACTCTGAGGTTGGGATTGAAAGAAATTTCAGAATTGATGTTCATACTAAAATTCCCCTTTTTTAAAAATTCCTTGCCGGACCACACCGACAAATACCTTCAAATAACATTATATATGAAATCATGATTTTATACTATTGACATTTTCGACAATGTTTATTGAAAATCAAAGGGATTGTTTGAAAAAGAAAAGCAAACCGTATATAACGATTTGCTTTTCTGACATTTATTCCATTTTTGCCTTATATGTAAGAGAGTCAACAACTCTTGTAGGTGTTTCTGTTTTGTAAACAGTGTCGCCAAGTTCTTCATCATAATAGATAAAAACAGAATCCCCGCCTGTTATGGTGTTTTCGTCAACAAGAGTATATCCTGTTCCCGAATAATTGCCATCGGTTTCAATCCAATCTGTAAAGATAAAGCTGACATTATAACTTCCGTCGCTTGAAGATTTATTTATCGCTTTATATTCATATTTTTTTGCATATTCTTCAGCTCGTTTTTCTGCAAGTCCTGTCATTTTGGAAATGTATTTGCTATCTTTTGTATCTCCCAACTCATTTCCGACCCATGCATATTCAAGATAATCCACATCACAAAGTTGGATGGAGTCTTTTGTCACTTCAAGGTAATATTGTTCTGTATCTCCGTCGATATAATATCTTCCGCATTTAACGGGGATTTCTTTAATTTCAAGATTATTGTCATAATCAGCCTTAACAACAAGAGTAGCAACAACAAAAAACACTGTCATCAAAATAATAAAAATCAACGAAACAACTATATTTTTTTTATTTATTGTTTTTTGCATACTATCCACCTCTATTAAGATTTGTAATATTTTTCACCAGATGTTTGAATATACGAACTATTCACAGTGCCTGTAATATTCAAATCAGTACTTGGTAAATTACCTTGGTAATTTCCGTTTGAATCATATTTTAAATATCCAGAATATCTAACATCTACCAACGAATTAGAACTATAAATCCCAACTGTTCCGTCCCCATCGGTAGCACTTACTCTAATAGAACCGTATTTAACTTTTGTACACCACATATCATCCGTTGTAACTACAATATATCTATCAGTATACCCAGTAACTTCGTATGTACCTTGATAACGAACAATATTAGATACCGTTGCATAAACTTTTATGCAATTCGTAATTGAAACACTTGCAACAAAAGCAATTACAGTACAAACGAAACTCTGTGCAATTTTTTTGAACACACTTTTCATAATAAAAATTCCTTTCTGTATCGTAAATTATTTTGTCGAAATATCATTCTACATAAGTATAAAAACACGGGTTATATTATCTTTATTCTGCAGGAACTTCCGCCCCGACAGGAATGTTATTTGGTGGAGTTTCAACCTTCTGAACAGTCTTTTTAGCAGGAACATCAGCCTTAACCGCCGAGTTGGTTAAAAGGTCAACAACCTTCATAGGCTCTGCATTTGCCTGCGCAACCATAGCCTGTGCACTTCCTGAAAGGATTTCGTATTTAGTAAACTCCATCATTTCGCTTGCTATGTCAGCATCACGCAGCTTGCTTTCAAACGCAGTAAGATTTTCGTTCGTTGTCGAAAGAACATTGTATTTGTGTTCTATTCTCTTTTCAACAGCACCGATTTCTCCCCTCTGAAGAGAAACCTTATCAATAGCAGCATTTATTATGTCTATCGACTGATTTGCTTTTTCTGCTGTTTCTATCGAACAATCTTCAATGCCCAGTCCCTCACAGCTCATATTGTCAATTTCAAGTGAAAATGCATCTTCTTCAGACATAGTCGACTCTGAAATCATAAATTTAAGCGCCGAATTTCCCGAAAGACTTCCGTCTAAAAGATATGTTCTGTTGAAATCGGTAGTTCCTGCGATATCGTTGATTTCTTCCATCATATTTTCGAATTCAAGCTGTAAAGCAGCCCTGTCGACAATATCGGAATAACTCGCATTAGCCGCAAGAACAGACATCTTTGACATTACCTTTAAAAGAGTATGTGTTTTGCCCAAAGCACCATCGGCAGTCTGTAAAAGCGACATACCGTCCTGTGCGTTGTTTGTTGCCATAGAAAGACTTGCTATCTTTCCACGCATATTTTCTGAAATTGCAAGACCGGCAGCGTTATCACCTGCGCGGTTTATTGAATAACCCGAAGATAATTTCTCGAGTCTTTTCAACAGTTCCGACTGATTGGTCTGCAGTCGGTTGTTGGCTGAAATAGCCGAAAGATTATGCTGAATTACCACGCTGCCACCTCCTTGCGCCATGATAAATCGTTTTGTTTTTTCTTCCGACTCTTTCGGAAGAAACTATAAAAATAAGTATACTACACCTATTATTATCACAATTTTATCACATTTCAACATAATTGTAAACAGTTTTTGGAAAAAAATCCGTTTTTGAGATGATTTTTCAAAAGTTTGTTAATTCTGCACAAATACGCAGTCTTTTAAATGGTTTTTTTAACAATTCTGCAAAAAAACTATTGCTTTAAAGCGAGAGTTATGGTATACTTTGAAAAGACGAAAACAAGGAGAGATTATTTATGCTCGAAACAGGCAGAATAAGAATTTTTTCTGAAAAGAACCCTAAAATTTCTATAAATGTAATGCAGGGTCATTTCGCAACAAACCATTCACATATCAATTATTATATTGATATGTCAGGCGTTAAATATAATTCATCAAACGCTATGGAAGCCGCTAAAACCCTTGCCGCAAGATACACAGACACTCCTATCGACACAATAGTTTGTCTTGATGGTTGCGAAATCATCGCCGCTTATATGGCGACAGAGCTTTCAAAGACAGATATGTATCTTGTAAACAGTAAAAGACCTATAAACATCATCACACCCGAAATCAACTCAAATGGTCAGATGATGTTCAGAGATAATGTTCAGCCCATGGTAATCGATAAGAATGTCCTTCTTCTCATTGCATCAGCAACAACAGGAAAGACAATCGAGCGTTCTATCGAATGTATCGAATATTATGGAGGAATAGTAAGCGGTGTATCCGCATTATTCAGTTCGTCAGCTTTCGAAAGCGATATCAAGGTTGACAGCATCTTCTCAGGAAAGGAAATCGAAGGATACGAAACATATCCCGCATCAGAATGTCCTCACTGCAGAAATAACCACAAAATCGACGCCATTGTTAACAGCTTTGGCTATTCTAAAATTTGATTTTTTTCATTTTTTCTCCTTCCCCCAAAACAGCCCCCGAATTATCGGAGGCTGTTTTACTTTTATTCAGATTTTAATAAAGAGAAGGAGTTGCCGCTTTAACAGCTTCTTCCAAAGTCATTCCCGCATAATCCTGTGCTCTTAAAATTCTTCCTGAAATCTTGTCATCAAGAAAAACGCCAAGAACAACACCCGGGATTGCGCTTTCAGGGCTGTTGGGTGCATTGGGTCCGCCAAGGTCTGTTCTGCACCAGCCCGGGTCAACGAGATTTATCATAACATCTGTATCAGCAACTGTTGAGCCTAAATCGATTGTGATTTTGTCAAGTGCCGCTTTACTTGCGGAATATCCTGCCTGCTGAGGTTCAAGAGCTATGCCACTTGTTGTATTTACAATTCTTCCGAAACCTCTTTCTATCATCTTTGGCATAAAATGATAGCATATAACTGCGGGGGCAACTGTATTGATAACGAAACTTTCTGTATAGTCAGAAACGGGAGTTTTGAAGTATTCTGTTCTGTAAGCAATCTGAAGACCTGCGTTATTGAGAACAAAATCAACTGTAACGCCGAATGCGTCAATTTCTTCAAGCATCTTTTCAACAGAAGGAATATCCGAAAGTTCTGCCGAAACGGCATATGCAGAAACACCGATAGCCTTTACTTCTTCGATAAGTTTTTCTGTGTGTTCCTTTTTTCTGCTGTGAAGAATAAGATTACATCCTCTTTCAGCGAGAAATTTAGCAGCGAGATATCCAAGTCCTCTTGATGCGCCTGTTATAAACGCCCATTTCCCTTTAACATCAACCATTTTAAAAATGCCTCCTTTTATTTTTAAAAAGTATACACTATCTTTCCCGAAAAATCAAGACTTTCTCTCATTACCGATAAGCATCATAAAATGCCTGTTTCTTTCGAGTGCTTTAAAAACAAGAACTCCTATAATGCTGACAACAATAAATTCGCCCAACGCTACTGTTCCCATCGAGATAAAAATCGGTTCTTTAAAAGCAATATAAAGTTCTGTTCCGATAATTATTCCGTTGAATATCGCCGCCCATAAAGACCCGACAAACAGATTTTTACTTCTTGAAAGAAACAGAACAGCAAGTATTGTAGCAAGCGTCCCGAAAGGAACATCAAGAAGTGCCATCGGGCTGAAAATATTTGCAATAAGACAGCCTACTGTCATAGAAACACAGTATTTCTTGTTGTAGAAACAAAGAAGGACGAGTATTTCAGAAAATCTCAGTTGTATAGGTCCATAGGATAACGGAGAAATCGCAACCGTCATAACGGCATAGATAGCCGCGACGATTGCGATTTTTATAATGTCAATAGTATTATTCTTTTCCATTTGAATCTCTCCTTGTTTTTTTGAGCCGGTTATCAAGAAACGGCTGTTATAAAATTTTATCTTTGTGAGGTTTCATCCTCTGCTTTTATATAGATAGGTCTCTTCTTTACTTCCATATAAGTCTTTGAAATATACTGTCCCATAATTCCGAGCGATATGAGAACAACGCCCACAGCGAAAAGAATAACAGTCAAAAGTGTTAGCGTCTGTGTCCATCCTGTATGCCATAAGAATATGTCGAGAAGAAGGATGATAAGAAGCACAAACGCCGAGAAGCAGGAGAAAATTCCTGCGAAAACGGGGAACTCGATAGGTGCTGTTGAGAAGGCAAGAATTCCCTCAAAAGAGTATCTTAAAAGTTTGAAGAAATTCCACTTTGTAGTTCCCGCAACGCGTTCTGTGTTTTCAACTTCTATGAACTTAGTCTTGAATCCTACCCAACTGAAAATGCCCTTTGAAAATCTGTTGTATTCACTCATAGAAAGTATAGCGTCAACCATCTGGCGTTTCATAAATCTGAAATCCTGTGCGCCGTTGACGATATATGTCTGTGAGATTTTGTTTATAACATTATAGAACTGATTTGAGAAGAATGAAAGGAGTTTCGGCTCTCCCTTTCTTGAAATTCTTCTTGTAGCAGCACAATCACATTCTCCCGATTTTACATATGAATACATGTCGGGGATAAGTTTCGGCGGATGCTGTAAATCAGCGTCAAGAATGACAACATAGTCTCCCTTTGTCGCCTCAAGACCTGCATACATCGCCGCCTCTTTACCGAAGTTTCTTGAAAACGAAACATATCTTACCTCGTTATCTTTTTTTGCCATCTCACGAAGTATCGAAAGTGTCTTATCCTTTGAACCGTCATCAACGAAAATATATTCAAAAGAAAGTTCGTTCTTTTCTTTCATTTCAGCCGAAACTCTCTTTATTTCATCATAGAATAAAGGAAGGCTTTCCTCTTCGTTATAGCAAGGAACAACGACGGATATAAGTTCCATTTTCTTTTCACTCCTTTACATTTTGTATATTTCTACAAAATATTTACTTTTTGTATATTATTCAACAGTAACCGATTTAGCGAGATTTCTTGGCTTATCAACATCGTTTCCTCTTAAAACAGATGTGTAGTAAGCGATAAGCTGTAAAGGAACAACCGCCGCCATCGGCATAATAAGATTTTCGACATCATCAGGAAGACCGAACTTGAAATCTGCGATATCCTTATCGGGATTATATCCTTCGCGGCATACCATAATAACCTTTGCGCCTCTTGTCTTAACTTCCTTTATGTTGCTTATTGTCTTATCGAAAAGGTCTGTCTGTGTTGCAACAGCGATAACGGGCATATTGTCTGTGATAAGCGAAATTGTTCCGTGTTTGAGTTCGCCCGCTGCATATGATTCGCTGTGAATATATGAGATTTCCTTGAGTTTCAAAGACCCTTCCATACTGAGCGCATAGTCAAGCCCTCTTCCTA
Source organism: Oscillospiraceae bacterium (assembly GCA_017536405.1). Taxonomy (GTDB): domain Bacteria; phylum Bacillota; class Clostridia; order Oscillospirales; family Ruminococcaceae; genus RGIG4131. The sequence goes on along the minus strand of JAFXHL010000092.1, from coordinate 34,506 downwards.
TGTAGAGAAGGCTGTCGGCAGTAATAAGCTGTGATGCGATATACTGTGCGTCTTCTGTATCTTCGAGTATCTTTTCGATAACATCGGGAGTTTCTCTCAAAAGTGATGTAAGGCGTCTGCATTCAGCCTCGTCAATCTTGCCCATAGCAAAAGCGATTTCAAACGCTAAAAGATACATAACCGCAATCTGAACCATATACGCCTTTGTTGAAGCAACTGCGATTTCAGGGCCTGCGTGTGTATAGATAAGCATATCTGCTTCTCTTGCTATCGAACTTCCCTTAACGTTTACAATAGCGAGTGTTTCAGCACCGAGTTTTTTAGCGAGTCGCATAGCCGCAAGGCTGTCTGCTGTTTCGCCCGACTGTGAAATGATGATAACAAGGTCGCCTTCTGAAACTATGGGGTCTCTGTATCTGAATTCAGATGCGATATCAACATCAACAGGAACTCTTGCTATCTTTTCTATTACATATTTTCCGACAAGACCCGCGTGCATAGCAGTACCACAGGCAACAACGAAAATCTTGTTGTATTTTTTGAGTTTTTCGGGAGTGATTCCGCATTCGCTTAGATCAGGCATACCATCCTTGATTCTGGGGTTGATGGTTGTCTTTATAACTTCAGGCTGTTCGTGGATTTCTTTGAGCATAAAGTGTTCGTATCCGCCTTTTTCAGCAGCATCAAGGTCCCAGTCGGCGACAGAAAGTTCTTTTGTGATTTCAGTTTTGTGCATATCGCAGAAAACTATGTTTTCGCCGTCAAGTTCAGCGATTTCGCCGTATTCTAAAAGATAATATTCCTTTGTGTGTTCAAGGATCGCTGTCATATCAGAAGCGATGAAGTTTTCGCCGTTTCCCTTTCCGACAATAAGGGGACTTTCTTTTCTTACAGCGAAAATCTTTTCAGGAAAATCCTTGAAGATAATTCCCAAAGCATAAGCACCTTCAATGTCGTTGAGTGCGCTTATAATAGCGTCCTTAGGATTTCCTTCATAGTAATAATCAAGAAGTTTCGCAACAGTTTCTGTGTCTGTTTCACTTTCAAAAACATAGCCTTTTGAAATGAGAAATTCCTTGATTTCACGGTAATTTTCAATAATTCCGTTATGGACTATTGTAATTTTTCCGTTACCTATCGGATGTGAATTTATATCAGAAGGTTCGCCGTGTGTTGCCCATCTTGTGTGCGCAATGCCACAAGTTCCGACAGGTTTTCCTTCGTTTGTAAGTTTCGCTTCAAGACCTTCAGCAATTTTACCCTTTGCCTTTACTGTCTTTATCTTTCCTTCGGAATGAACAGCGATACCTGCGGAGTCATATCCGCGGTATTCGAGTTTTTTAAGTGCGTTAACAAGAATATCAGCGCACTGCTGTTTTCCGACATATCCTACTATTCCACACATAAGAAAATTCCCTCCGGATTATAATTAGTTTTCTTCGAGCGCCGAAATCTTATCTATTCTGCGCTGATGTCTTCCGCCTTCAAATTCTGTTGTAAGAAAGGCTTCTGTAATCTGTGTGGCAACTCCCCCACCGATTACTCTTCCGCCCATACAAAGAACGTTTGAGTCGTTATGAAGTCTTGTAAACTGCGCCATATAGCTGTCAGTGCAAAGAGCCGCTCTTATTCCCTTGTGCTTATTCGCAGCGATTGAAATACCTATACCTGTTCCGCAGATAAGTATTCCCTTTTCGGCATCGCCATTCTGAATAAGTGTGCAGACATCCTTTGCAATATCGGGATAATCACAAGATTCTCCGTTACATCCGACATCCTTATATTCTATGCCCTTTTCGTCAAGATATTTCTTTATTTCAAGTTTGAGTTCATATCCGCCGTGGTCGCATCCTATTGCTATCATTATGCGTTTCCTCCGTTTTTCTTTTCTTCAAGGTCTTTTTCAGCCTTTGTCGGCTGAAGATAACTTGCATCGAGTTCATCAGCAGTTATCGGTGTTTTTACAATTCCCGCAAAGCAAAGACTGCTTGCGAGCTGATATCTTAAATGAGGGGGCGCCAAAAGAAGATTCTTATCAGAGAATTTTTCAATAAAATTCTTTGCATAATCGCCTACAATTACCGTCCCTTCAGAAATTTCTTCGTAAAGTTTTTCTTCCGTGATAATTCTGTCCTCAGAAAGTCTTGTTATAACGCCGTTATTATCTTCAAAAAAAGCTGTATAAACAAGATTCTGTCTTGCCGACATAACAGAACAGATTTTCTTTCCTGTTCCCGACATATTAAAAGCGAGTCCCTCAAGGGTTGAAATACCTACGCATTCTTTTTCAGCACCAAAGCACATTCCCTTAACAGCAGATATTCCTATGCGAAGCCCTGTATATGAGCCGGGGCCCACAGCAACAGCTATTCTGTCGATGTCATCAAGTGTCATTTCGGCTTTTTCAAGAACATCCTTACATAAAGGAAGGATAATCTGAGAATGGGTAAGTCTTGTCATAACAGTTGTCTGTGCTATAACGGTATTTTCATTACAAACGGCAACAGATGCTATGTTGCCCGATGTATCAATCCCCAAGAGATTCAAATCGTTCATCTCCAAAAACAGTTATTTTTCTTGTATCTTCGCCGAGAGTTTCTATTGATATTGTTATCGTTCCCTCAGGCAGACAGTCCTCAATATTTTCAGACCATTCGGCAGCAATAATGCTGTCATCCGACATATAGTCGTAAAATCCCGTTGTTTCAAGGTCTAACTCACCGTTTATGCGATACATATCGAAGTGATAAAGAGTTATCTTATCACCTCTGTATTCGTTGACGAGCGCAAATGTCGGTGATGTAACCTCATCGGGCATAGAGAGCCCCAGGCAAAGACCCCTTGTAAAAGTGGTCTTGCCTGCGCCCATTGTGCCTTTATATGCTATTATATCTCCGCCTTTTAAAAGCGAACCGATTTTCTCTGCAAAAGCTATTGTTTCTTCTGCCGAGTGAGAAATAAAGGTCATTGAAATTCTCCTTAGAAAAGTCCTGTGATGTTTCCGTCGTTGTCGCAGTCAATCTTAAGAGCTGCGGGAGCCTTCGGAAGACCAGGCATTGTCATGATGTCGCCTGTAAGTGCAACAACAAATCCTGCGCCTGATGAAAGTCTTACATCGCGGACTGTGATTTCAAAGTTTTCGGGTTTACCGAGTTTTGCGGGGTCATCAGAAAGTGAATACTGTGTTTTAGCAACACAAACAGGAATATCGCCGAATCCGAGGTCTGTGATTTCCTTTATTGCCTTTTCAGCCTGTGCTGTAAAGATAACTCCGTCAGCACGGTAGATTTCCTTTGCGATTATGCCGAGTTTTTCCTTGATAGGAAGTTTTTCGTCATAGATAGGCTTGAAGTTTGAAGGCTTTGTTTCGATAGTCTTGCAAACCTTTTCAGCGAGGTCTGTTCCGCCTACTCCACCCTTAGCGAAGATTTCAGCGAGTGAAACTTCAACGCCCATATCAGCACAGAACTTTTTGATGAATTCGATTTCTGCTTCTGTATCTGTATGGAATCTGTTGATTGCAACAACAACAGGAGCGCCATATTTCTGCATATTTTCGATATGTGTCTTGAGGTTTACAACGCCCTTTTTGAGTGCTTCGAGGTTTTCGTTTGTAAGGTCTGCTCTTGCAACACCGCCGTTGTATTTAAGAGCACGGATTGTAGCGACGAGAACTACGCAGGAAGGATTAAGACCTGCAAATCTGCACTTGATATCCATAAACTTTTCAGCGCCGAGGTCAGAACCGAAGCCTGCTTCTGTGATACAGTAATCACCGAGTTTGAGAGCGAGCTTTGTTGCTCTTACAGAGTTACATCCGTGAGCGATATTAGCGAAAGGACCGCCGTGGATAAATGCAGGTGTGTTTTCAAGTGTCTGAACGAGGTTAGGCTTGAGTGCATCCTTGAGGAGTGCTGTCATAGCGCCACAAGCGCCGATATCTCTTGCGAAAACGGGCTTGCCGTCAAAGTCATAAGCAACGAGAATGTTGCCGAGTCTTTTCTTTAAATCTTCAAGGTCAGCCGCAAGACAGAGAATAGCCATAATTTCTGATGCAACTGTAATGTTGAAGCCGTCTTCACGGGGAACGCCGTTGATTTTTCCGCCAAGACCAACATTTACAAATCTGAGCGCTCTGTCGTTCATATCCATACAACGCTTGAAGAGAATTCTTCTCTGGTCGATTTTAAGTTCGTTACCCTGCTGAAGATGATTGTCTATCATAGCACAGAGGAGGTTGTTAGCAGCTGTAATAGCGTGCATATCACCTGTAAAGTGAAGGTTGATATCTTCCATAGGAACAACCTGTGCGTATCCGCCACCTGCTGCACCGCCCTTGATACCGAAAACGGGTCCGAGTGATGGTTCACGGAGTGCTAAAACTGCGTTTTTGCCTATGCATTTCATAGCTTCTGCAAGACCAACGCTTATAGTTGTCTTTCCTTCTCCTGCGGGAGTAGGGTTGATTGCTGTAACGAGGATGAGTTTTCCGTCTTCCTTGTCCTTTACTTCACCGAAAAGGCGTTCTGTAACTTTCGCCTTGTAGTGACCGTAAGGTTCGATGTCATCTTCACTGATTCCGAGATTCTTTGCAATTTCTGTGATTTTGAGCATTTTCGCCTGCTGAGCAATTTCGATGTCTGTAAGCATTTTAATTGTCCCCTTTTCGATAAATTTTCATTGTTTTTCCGGTTACCCTTTGTTGTTTAAGGTGCATAAAAAACACCTGCTTTCATTATACCATATATACACAAGCAACGCTATTATCATATATGACAAATTATTAGTCCGTTAGTTCTTTTTTATTACACATAAAAGCAAAACAAGGGTACCGAGCAATAACTCAGTACCCTTTATTTTAAGACTTATCATAGAAAACGGCATAGCCTCTGTCTGAATGTGAGTAAACACTCATAACAAAGCCTATCGCGATATACATACTTACCATAGCAGTTCCACCATCGCTTATAAACGGCAAAGGAACACCGATAACAGGCATAACGCCTAAAACCATTCCTATATTTACAAAACAGTGTATCAGCATAAGTGCGAAAACACCCATACAGATATATTTTCCGAGATTATCATCTGCAATATGTGCATTGACAAGAATCTTTATACAGATATAGCATAAGAGCCCGACAGTAACCATGCAACCTACAAAGCCCAGGGTCTGTCCTATATAAGAGAAGATGAAGTCATTGTGTGCGTCGGGAACATAGTAGTATTCGCCGTCAAAAAGCCCCTTACCGAAAAGCTGTCCCGAGCCGAGAGCAATTTTTCCCGCTGCCTGCTGGTCGCCTGCCGTTGTGTCAAGGTCAGGGTTAAAAAGAACAAGGATTCTGTTTTTATGTGTAGGTCCTAAAACAAAGAACCATGCTGCCACCGCGAGAGCAGGAAGTGCAACCAGAACAGCAACGATGTATTTATAAGAAATACCCGCCGCAAAAACCATAACCGCAACGATAGCAGTAAATACAAGAACTGTTCCGTAGTCGTTCTGAATAAAGATTATCCCCATAGGAACAGCCGCGTGAACTACAAGTAAAAGAAGCTGTATCGGCTGATTTATCCTGTCATCAACCTTTGAAAGATGATATGCAAATGTAAGAATAAATGCAAGTTTCAAGAATTCAGACGGCTGAATGGACATAAATCCTATATCAAGCCAGTTTACGTTGTTTGAGCCTTCTCGTCCGAAACCTAACGGCGTGAAAAGCAAGAGCGAAAGTATAAGACAAGCAGGACCGTATAAAAACCATAGTTTTACAAATTTTCTGTAATCAAGCGCCGAAAGGACCATAGCGCCCGCCATTCCTATAAAAACGGCAACAAGCTGTTTTTTGTATTCGCTTGTTGTAAGATAACTGATAAGCCCGTTATGAACGATTGAATATATAAGAACAATGCTGAAAAGAGAACATATGCCGACAACGATAAAAAGTTGTTTATCGAGTTTTTTGAAATACTGCCATATAAATTTTAAAACCGCTTTAAACATATCTGTTCTCCTTTCTTTTCTGATATAAAAAATCGTCCTCAAGAAAAATCCTGAGAACGATTCAGATGGCGGAGACGGTGGGATTCGAACCCACGGGACGTGTTACCGCCCAAACGATTTCGAGTCGTTCTCGTTATGACCACTTCGATACGTCTCCAAAAAGGCGGTTCCGCCTTTATTACATTTCTTCAATTAATGTCTTGAGTTCGAGGAACTCATCTTCGCTGAGTGTAACACCCTTGCCCATTTTGTCATGTTCGGGTGACCATTCGCGGATATCATATTTAGGTTCACGGTCGTTCCATGAAACGAGGTTGAGTTCTTTTGTCCATCCCTTTGCGTTTTCGCTGAGAACACCGATATTTCTGACGATTTCGTATTTAAGTTCTGCCATAATGGATACTCCTTCTGTTATTCGTCATCTTCGAAAGCGTCAACATCGATTTCGCCTTCGCCGAATTCATCTTCTTCATCAATGATTTCATCAATTTCGATATCGAAATCTTCACCGCGAAGACCTGCAATCTTTGCATGACCTGTGTAGAAATCAAGGATAGAAAATCCTTCTCTGTAATAAGGAAGCTGAACAGTGATGTAATGTTCGTTCTTGAATAAAAGAGTTCCGCAGTATGTCTGTCCCTCTTTATAAACCTTTATTTCATCGCCGAGATTGACATCGCCGAAAGTCTGTGCGTAGAAATCTTCATAATTTCCCATAATAAAACCTCCTGAGTGCTTTTATAAATACATCGTTTTCTATTATATAAAAAAAAGAAAGATAAGTCAAGAAAAAATTTTATTTTATTCTCAGATGAACAGGAAGTCCGTTTTCTTTAAAGAGATTTACTTCTCCCTGAATAAGAGGCATAAAGTAGTCGATAGCCTCATCTTTTATATTATTTCCCTTTTCATTTATCCATTCACGTGGGAAGAGTTTTTCTTTATTTGCAATATCTTTTATATCAGCAGAAGAAATTTCAACCGCATAAGGATTGTTACCTTTTCTTACAAAAACCATCATTTCGCCTGTATGTCCCAAGAGGGCATATCTTACAGCGGCAGAGCCTATTTCCTGAGATTCGTCTATATCTGTAAGAGACGCTAAATGACTGCTGCATCTCTGCATAACGTTAAGTTCAACCGACCTTACCTTGCAGTAAAGTTCTGTCGAAATAAGATTTTCGAGATATTTGCCGACGCCCGAAAGATACTTGTGTCCGAAAACATCAACGCAACCCGAAAGGTTATCTTCAGCAAGATATTTTCCGTCGGGAGTTTTATTCCTTCAGAAACGGCAACGATACAAGCCTTATGATGATTATGCGCATCCTTTATCTGTTCGAGTATCTGTTCTTTTGTAACAGGAACTTCAGGAAGATAGATAAGATGAGGCGCTTCCTCGCCCATTCTTCTTAAAACAGATGTAGCGGCGGTGAGCCAGCCTGCGTCTCTTCCCATAATCTCGATAACAGTAACTGATGTGAGTGCATAAACCTGACTGTCTCTTATAATTTCGGCAACTGTTGTTGCTATGTATTTCGCAGCAGAGCCAAAACCTGGTGTATGGTCTGTTAAAACAAGGTCGTTATCTATGGTTTTCGGGATACCCATTACCTTTATATCTTTTCCGACGCTTCTGAAATAATCCGAAAGTTTCAAAACTGTATCCATAGAGTCGTTTCCGCCTATATAGAAAAACGCACCTATATCAAGGCTTTCAAAAACCTCAAGGATTTTTTTATACTGTTCTTCGTTTTCTTCGGGACTTTTAAGTTTAAGTCTGCAAGAGCCGAGTGCTGTCGAGGGAGTGAGCTTCAAAACTTCAATATCGCGGTTATCCGAAAGATATTCAGATAAATCAACAGCGTCATTTCGGAGAACGCCTTCGATACCGTTCTTAAAGCCATAAACCTTCTTGATTTCATCATTTTTTACTGCTTCAACAAAAACCCCTGCGAGTGAAGCATTGATAGCGGCGGTAGGTCCGCCTGACTGTGCAACTGCAATATTCATAATTTCAACCACCATATCAGAATTATTCTTACAGAGCCTACTCCGCAAACGGCTTGTCGCAAAAAACTGCGGCAGGCTGTGTCCTTTTTGATTATATCATCTTAAAGATAAATTGTAAATAGATAATACAACTTTTGGATAAAACACAAAAGGGCAGATATACTTTCTGCCCTTTTAATATACTGTTTTACCATATTTTAAAGTTTTTTACCGCAGGAAGAACAGAAATTGCAGGATGTGGGATTTTTAGCGCCACATATAGCACATATTCTGTGGGGCTTTAAAGTTCCTATCTGTTCGCTTATCCATTCAATATCCTGACGGAGATTCTTTATTGTTTCTATACATTCTTCGATAAGCGCCATATTTTCCTTTGCGGAATTTTCATCGTTTTCTTCTGCGTTTGAAACGAAATCAAAATAATATTTTCCGAGTTTGCGGTATTGTTCGCGTTCTTTTGACTGTAACTTTGCCTTATCGAGTTTGAGCTTTGAAAGTTCAATAATTTCGTTTGTCTTTTCAGCCGCAATATCGGCATATCTTTTTGCGCTGTCGATAACAACTTCAAATTTCTGTGACTGTGGCATAATCTGCTCCTTTTCTGTCGCTTATTGGATTTTATAAAGATACCTGAAAAGCGACACGGCATCTTTATTTATAAAATGATTTATAAAAATCTGAATTAACTTAATTTATCGGATATTTTTCGTAAAACGCGTCAATATCCTTTTTCTTTTCCATAAGGGTTTCAAATCGGTTTATGTATTCATAAGGGAATTTATAGTTATATATTCTCTCTATCTTTCCGCTTTTTCTGTCGCAGAGTTTTGTCGATGCGGCAGCACCGGCGGCTAAAATTGTCTGTGTTTCTTCCATTATGAATATGTTGTATAAACTTTCTTTGCCTTTTTTTGCATATCCTACATTTTCAAGGTTACTAAGCGTATTCTTCTGTCTGTAAAGATAATATGGATTATATCCTTTTTCCATCAGTTCTTCAACCGAATAAGAAACCATTTTAGCAATATCCTCATCGCTTACAAGGTCTGCTTCCCTAAAAAGTGATGATGCCCTTTTAAGCGTCAGCGTATGAACTGTTATACTTTCAGGGTCAAGGTTTATAACCTCTGTGAGAGTATCTTTAAAACTTCCGAAATTATCAGAAGGAAGCCCTGCTATAAGGTCGGTATTTATATTATCAAACCCTACTTTTCTTGCAAGTGAAAAAGCCTCTTTAACCTGCTCTGCCGTGTGGCTTCTTCCTATTGTTTCAAGAACTTTATTGTTCATCGTCTGCGGGTTTACAGAAATCCTCTTACCGCCATTTTCTTTTATGACAACAAGCTTTTCTTCGGTGATAGTATCCGCGCGTCCCGCTTCAACAGTATATTCTCTCACAGCCGAAATTGTGAAACACTCCGAAACTGTTTTCATTATAATATAAAGTTCTTCTGCCGAAAGTGATGTCGGTGTTCCACCACCGAAATAGACTGTATCGAGCGAAAGATTGTGTCTGCCGGCATAGTCTGCGATTATTTTTATTTCCTCGCAGAGTTTTGCGATATAATCGGGGATAAGTTTTACAGCACTGTCCATTGAATGTGAAACAAAACTGCAATAACGACATCTTGTCGGACAGAAAGGTATCGAAATATAAAGGCTGAATGAGTTTTCAGGAATTTTTATAAGAGATTCCTGTGTAACAGCCGTTTTATAAGCGAGTTCAAACTTTTCATCAGATATGAAATATTTTTTCTTTAGAGCCGAGCGTATTTCATTTTCCGAAAGACCTTCAGATATAAGTCTGTTTACTTCCTTAACAGGTCTTATACCCGTTATAGCGCCCCAGGGCTGAGCTTTTCCCGTTATCTTCAAAAGGCATTTATAAAGCATTCTGCATAAAGGAAATTCACACTTTCTGAGTCCCTCCGACTTCGGTGACTTTCCATTCATAACCGCCTTTTTGCCGTCAAGACAGACAGTAACTTTAAGCGAAAAAAAATCATCTTTTTCCTTAACGGATATTATTGTATAGTCGCCCTCTGAAACAGTTTCTTCATAGAGGAATTCAAAATTTGTGACAGGAAGAAAAAGTTTCATAACCGCTTCGGTTTCATATTTGAAATCGTTGCCGTTAAAACATATCGTCATAGTCAAATCCCCTGAGATAAACATTGTTTTCGCGTTCATCGTTCAAAGTTGTGTTGGCACCATGCCCTGCATAAATGCTGTAATTATCGTATTTTCCCTTAAACACTCTGAGCTTGCGGAGTGAAATTGCCATATCCGTATGACTTGCGTCAACAAGGTCTGTTCTTCCTCTGCTGTCCTTGAAAAGTGTATCTCCCGTAAACATATTGTCTTCGATAATAAGGCATACGCTTCCCGATGTGTGTCCGGGAGTGTGAAGAATTTCAAACGAAAGTTCATCGAGAGTAATAATGTCACCATCCATAAAGCTTATCGCCTTTTCAACCTTTTCAAAGGTATCCGAAATTCCGAAAGCCTGAGAAAGATTGAGTGTGCTGTCAGTAAGCTTTGAAAGGTCATTTTCGTGGATATAAACCTCAGCACCCGTTTCTCTCGCAATTTCTCCCGCAGAGAATATATGGTCAAAATGACCGTGTGTAAGAATTATTTTTTTAAGAGTTGCGTTCCCGATTGCAGAGAGAATTTCTTCCTTTCCCTCAGGTGCGTCTATAAGAACAGCATTACCTTTTTCGGAAATAACCACATAACAGTTTGTAGCACAAACTCCAAGTCCGCCAATCTGCCTGATTTCCATAAATCCTCCGTATGTGTATGATTTATTTACCCGTTCTTTCTACTGATGAAACGCCGGGTATGCGTTTTAATCTCATAACAACATTATTGAGTTGTTCAATACCGCCTACGCTTATTGTAACGGTAATACTTGCATAGCCGTCTTTAAGCCCTCTCGAAATGCTTTCGTGGATAAAGATACGCATTTCTGAAAGAAGGTTAGCGACATCCGCAAGAAGACCGGGGCGGTCGTATGAGATAATGTCGATTGTTGTTCTGTAACTCTTTGTATGAGTTTCTTCCCATGAAGCCTTTACCCAGCGTTCAACTTCCTTTTCCTCTTCCATAGCGGAAACATAGTTGACGCAGTCGGCTTTATGTATAGAAACTCCGTGTCCTCTTGTGATGAATCCTACAACATCATCACCCGGCAGAGGATTACAGCATTTTGCAAATTTGATAAGACAGTTTTCCATTCCCTCAACAGTAATGCCATCAGTTTTCTTTCTGTTGGGTGTTGTCGGAAGTGTGGGTTGTTCTTCTGCCTTTTCTGTTTCAAGATACTGCTTTGTATATTTGTCTTTATAGCGCTGGATAAGTTTTGAGAGAAGAATTCCTCCATAACCTATCGCGGCATAAAAGTCTTCAACAGTTTCACAGTTGTGCCTGCGTAAATCGTCGCTGAGGAATTCATCAAGGTCTTCCTCGGGAACTCTTATGAGATTTCTTCTGAATTCTCTTTCGAGTTCATCCTTGCCGTTTCTTATATTTTCGTCACGACATTCCTTTTTAAACCATGACCTTATCTTAGCCTTTGCCTCGTTTGTCTTTGCGATATCAAGCCATGAGCGGTTAGGTCCCTTATTGGCATCCTTTGTAAGTATGATTTCAACGATTTCGCCCGTTTTTATTCTGTAATCAAGAGAAACTATCTTTCCGTCAACCTTGGCAGACATCATCTTATGCCCTACCTGCGTATGTATCGCATAGGCAAAGTCTATAACAGTCGAATCAACGGGAAGTGTAATCATATCACCCTTTGGCGTGAAAGCGAATACATCTTCGGGTGCAAGGTCTGATTTTATGGTTCTTACAATTTCTTCAACATCGTTGGTTTCCTGCTGTGCTTCTATTATCTGTCTTATCCAGGCAAGTTTACCCTCAAATCTGTCCTTGCCGTGAATACCCTCTTTGTATTTCCAGTGCGCAGCGATTCCGTATTCGGCGGTGTGGTGCATTTCCCATGTTCTTATCTGAACTTCGAAAGGAATACCTTCTCTTCCGATAACCGTTGTGTGAAGCGACTGATACATATTCGCCTTGGGAGTTGAAATATAATCCTTGAAACGATTTGGTATAGGTTTGAACATATCATGGATAACGCCTAATATGCTGTAACATTCATAAACTGTCGAAACGATGATTCTTACCGCATATTTATCATAGATTTCGTCAAAACCGCGCTGGGTCATATATACTTTCTTGTATATTCCGTAGATACTTTTTACTCTTCCGTCAATCTGCGGTTTCTTGACAAAATCCATACTTTCGAGTCTTGTCTTTATTCTTGCCTGAATCTGACCTATAAACGACTGTCTGTCATTTATACGTTTTTCCATAACCTGTTCGATTTCGGTATATGCAAACGGGTCTAAATATCTGAAAGATATATCTTCAAGTTCTTCCTTTATCGCCCTGATACCAAGTCTGTGTGCTATCGGCGCATAGATATTCATAGTTTCAAGCGCTGTCGCCCTCTGCTTTTCGGCAGGGCGGTGATAAAGAGTTCTCATATTATGAAGTCTGTCCGCAAGTTTAACAATGATAACTCTTATATCCTGCGACATGGCAAGAAGAATCTTTCTGACATTTTCAGCCTGCTGTTCTTCTTTTGTGAAAAGGGGGATTTTACCGATTTTTGTAACGCCGTCAACGAGCATTGCGCAATCATCCCCGAAAAGTTTTCTTATATCATCGAGAGTAGCATCGGTATCCTCAACAACATCGTGAAGTAAGGCGACGCATATTGTATCGGTATCCATTCCGAGTTCGATAAGAATATATGCTACCGCTAAAGGATGAGTTATATAAGGTTCACCCGAGTCTCTCTTCTGACCTGTATGATGACTTTCCGCAAATTTATAGGCTTCGACAATCTTTGTGATATCATACTGCTTGTCTCCGCTTAAAATCTTTGTCAGCAGAAAATCTATTGTATAATTGATTTCTGTATTTGGCAAAATGGTTCACCTGTTTCATCAGACTGATTTGATTTTTTTCAGCGCTTCTGCACTTTCAAGGTCTACCTTTTTCTCTGTTTTAATAAGATATACCATTCTCTTCGCGTAATCAACCCTCGCAAGAGAAAGTTCCTCAAAAGAGTCAAGGATTATTCTGAATTTGAAATAATTGAGCTTATCCGAAAATACTTCCGCAAAAAGAGAATCAATAGGTTTTCCTTTTTCGAAAGCACTTTTATATGAAGACAACGCTTTATAGACCGCAACAAAATCCTCTCTGTCAGGAACGATTATCGGTCTGAGTTTGGGAGAAACCCCTTCACCCAGACGATAGGATTCGTAATAATGCTTTGCATTCATATACTTTTCCTGCGATAATCCGCTTTTTCTGTAATCCTTTATAGAATATTCAACAGTTTCCTTGTCATTCCATACATTTATGTCAAGCGTGAGTATAAGGTCTATTTTATCCCCGATGGCAAAAGGAAATTCACTGGGAAGTGTATTCCAGAGTTTTGTATAGAATGATGTTCCCTTATATGAAAGTTTAAGTTTAAGATGCTTTTCTGCAAACAACACCTTCTCTTCAATGGCAACTTCAGGCGCTAAAAACAGAGGTTCGGGATTTCCTTCGCCAAAAGGTTCTAAAACCGAAAGACCTTTTACAGAAGAAAGAGTCATATCATCTTTTTCAAGATATTTATCCGCAACAATAACAGGGCTTGGCATAATGTTATGGTTTTCTCTTGCATAAAGATTTATTCTTTTTATGAATTCATCTATCTTTTCTTCTTTGAGTGAAAATCCGCAGGCACCTGTATGTCCGCCGAATTTTTCATAAATTTCACTGCAACTTGAAAGTGCATTGAAAAGTGAAAATCCCTGAACAGTTCTTGCAGAACCTCTTGCCATTCCGTCTGAAACAGAAATTATGCAGGAGGGTTTTCCGTATCTGTCTGTAATCTTTGCCGAAACAAGCCCTGAAACCCCGTGGTGCCAGTCATTTCCGTAAAAAACGAGAACTCTGTCATTGAGTATTTCAGGATATTTATTTATCTTTTCGTCTATTTCAGAAAGTGCTTCCACTTCATAGCGTTTTCTTTCAGAAACACATTCTATAAGTTCTCTTGCAATTTCTGTTGCTTCGTCTTCATCTTCAGAAAGAAAAAGTTTTACAGCCCTTGTCGGCGATGACATTCTTCCTGCAACATTTATCTTAGGATTTATATAGAATGCAACCGTGATTGAACTTATCTTTTCGGGAGCGAGTTTAACCTCTCTCATAAGAGCCCTCAATCCGCAGTTTTCCGTATTTTTAAGATATTCAAGCCCTCTTCTGACGATATATCTGTTTTCGCCGTCAAGGGTCATAACATCGGCTATTGTAGCAAGTGCCGCATATTCGCCGAACTGTTCTAAAGCGACTTCATAATCTCCGCCTTCCATAGCGGCGATGAGTTTGAGTGTAACCCCTGCACCACAGAGGTTTTTATATGGTGAATGGCAGTCTTTTCTGTGAGGGTCAACAACAGCAATGGCATCGGGTATTTCATCCGATGGCTGATGATGGTCTGTAACAACAAGTTCCATTCCGAGTTCTTTTATAAGTTCTGCTTCTTTAACAGATGCTATTCCGTTATCGACAGTTATTATAAGGTCTGTTCCTTCTTCGGCAATCTTTCTTATTCTGTTTTCGTTGAGACCATATCCTTCTTCTCTTTCAGGGATATAATATGTAACATCCGCCCCTGTGAGCGAAAGATATGAATAAAGCATAACCGTCGACATTATCCCGTCACAGTCATAATCACCGTAAACACAGATTCTTTTGCCTTCTTCAACAGCTTCAAGTATATATTCCGCCGCAGCCTGCATATCTCTTATAAGATAAGGAGAGGAAAGTTCTTTTTCTTCTAAAAATTCTGCTATTTCGTCAACAGAATCATATCCTCTTGCGACCAATACAGATGCCACAGTTTTGCCAAGGTCAGTTTTTCTGACTATATCTGATATTTTAACCGCGTCGGGCTCTCTGACAGACCACTGATTCATAAGGTAAATTCTCCTGAAATTCATATTTGGTAAAAATAATTATACACAATACATTATACTACAAAATTAAAACGATTTCAAGAATATTTTATAAAACGCACTCATTTATATTATATAGTATACCGGAAAAAGATATATAGTGAAATATAAAGTAAAAACGAGTTATTTAAAAACATATATCTTTTTCCAATTCGTTAATCACCGATAACATAGGTTTTGAACAAATTCAAGCAAAGTAGTACATTTCACAAAACTACCGAATTTGACCGAAAATCGTCTTAAATCGACTTAAATCGACCTTGAATTTTAAATTTTACTGTGGTATTATACTAACATAGAGTTAAACAAAAGCTCTTGCATATGCAGAATTCGCAGAAAGGGGGAACTTATATGGATTGGATTTTCTGGATTATCGCTCTTGTAGTATTTATCGTTGCCGAGCTCGCAACAGTTCAGTTTATTTCAATATGGTTTGCAATAGGTGCCATAGCTTCGCTTATATGTGCGGCATTCGGTGCTCCTTTATGGGTGCAACTCATAGTGTTCTTGGCTGTCTCAGCGGTTTTGGTGATATGTACAAGGCCTTTTGTAAAGAAGTTTCAGAAGAAAATCGTTCCGACAAACGCTGACCTTGACATCGGAAGAACCTGCGTCGTTACTGAAGAAATTGATAACGATAAGGGGCTCGGAAGAGCAAAGCTCGACGGTGTTTTCTGGGCAGCAAGATCAGAATCGGGCGAAATCATCCCTGAAGGAACAGTAGTTACCGTTAAAAAGGCTGACGGTACAAAACTCATCGTCGGCTAACCGACAAATATTTTATTAAGGAGAAATTTAGTTATGTGGATTATTTTACTTCTCATCCTCGGCGCAATCATATTCCTTATCTCAAGATTCAGAATCGTACCTCAGGCACAGGTTTTCGTTATTGAAAGACTCGGTGCATTCCATGCAGCATGGGGCACAGGTTTCCATGTTCTCGTTCCTTTCCTCGACAGAATCGCAAAGAAAGTTTCTATCAAGGAACAGGTTGTAGACCTCAAACCCCAGCCCGTTATCACAAAGGATAATGTTACAATGCAGATCGACACAGTAGTATTCTTCCAGGTTATGGATGCAAAGCAGTACACATACGGCGTTGAAAGACCTCTCGCTGCTATCGAAAACCTTACAGCTACAACACTCCGTAACATCATCGGTGAACTCGAACTCGACGCAACACTTACATCACGTGACATCATCAACACAAAAATCACAGCTATCCTCGATGAAGCAACAGACCGTTGGGGTATAAAGGTTAACCGTGTTGAACTTAAAAACATCATTCCTCCCCGTGAAATTCAGGATGCGATGGAAAAGCAGATGAAGGCAGAACGTGAACGTCGTGAAAAGATCCTTCAGGCTGAAGGTGATAAGAAATCACAGGTTCTCGTTGCAGAAGGTGAAAAGGAAGCTATGGTTCTTACAGCCGAAGCTCACAAGCAGGCTGAAATCCTCAAGGCTGAAGCTGAAAAGGAAGCAATGGTTCTTCGTGCAGACGCTATCCGTCAGCAGAAAATCCTTGAAGCACAGGGTGAAGCTGAATCTATCGCAATGGTACAGCAGGCTCTCGCTGACAGTATCGTAAAACTTAACAACGCTAATCCTAACCAGCAGGTTATCGCTCTCAAGAGCCTTGAAGCATTCGCTAAGGCTGCTGATGGTAAGGCTACAAAGATCATTATCCCTTCAGAAATCCAGGGTATCGCAGGTCTTGCAAGCTCAATCAAGGAAATCGCCGCAAAGTAACCGAGTGGTCGCGGAGAACAGATCGTTTAGTGGTTTGTTCTGAAAAGCCAAAGCGGCTCGGTAACGAAGAAACCCGTTGATAAAATCGTTACTGAGTAACCGCGTGATAACTCTTGTAAATATGTAAATATAATAAAAGACGGTTCGATATGAACCGTCTTCTTTTTTGGTTTTTTATTTAAGTGTTGCGAGTGCGCGCTTACCGATATCGTTTCTGTAATGAACCTTATCGAATGTTATCTTCTTAGCGCCGCTATAAGCATTTGCGAGCGCTGTTTCAAGGTCTTTACCCGTTGCGGTAACACCTAAAACTCGTCCGCCGTTTGTTGTGAAAACTCCGTCAGAAAGTTTTGTTCCTGCGTGGTAAACGAAAACTCCGTCCGCCTGACCCTTATCGTCAAGACCTGAGATTTCCTTGCCCTTTTCATAACTCTTGGGATATCCTCCACTTGCAAGAATTACGCAGGCACAGCTTTCATCCTTCCACCTGATATCAAGTTCTGAAAGTCTTTCATCATAGATAGCTTCAAAAATATCATAGAGGTCTGTATCAAGAAGAGGAAGAACAACCTGAGTTTCAGGGTCGCCGAAACGGCAGTTGTATTCAATAACCTTAGGGCCATCGGGAGTAAGCATAAGTCCGAAATAAAGGCAACCTTTGAATGTTCTGCCCTCTGACTTCATAGCGTTTATTGTAGGAATGAAAATCTTATCCATACATTCCTTTGCTATATTTTCTGTATAATAGGGGTTAGGCGCAACTGTTCCCATTCCGCCTGTGTTAAGTCCTTCATCGTTGTCAAGTGCACGCTTATGGTCCATAGAAGAAATCATAGGAACAACTGTTTTTCCGTCTGTGAAAGAAAGAACAGAAACTTCGGGGCCTGTTAAAAATTCTTCGATAACGATATTAGAACCGCTTTCACCGAAAATCTTATCCTGCATAATAGAATTTACCGCGTCAACAGCCTCAGCCTCGTTCATCGCGATAACAACACCCTTTCCGAGTGCAAGACCGTCAGCCTTTACAACAACGGGGTATTTTCCCTGTTCCTTTATATAAGCGATTGCCTTTTCAGAATCGTTGAATGTTTCATACATCGCTGTGGGGATGTTGTATTTCTTCATAAGGTCCTTTGAAAAAACCTTGCTTCCCTCAATTATAGCCGCCGCCTTGTCAGGACCGAATGTCTTGAATCCGTTTTCGTTCATAACATCAACCATACCGAGAACAAGAGGGTCATCGGGTGCTACAACAACCATATCGGGTGTGAGTTTCTTAGCGAGCGAAAGAACACCGTCGATATCTGTTGCGGCAACATCAAAACATTCCGCATAGCAGGAAATACCGCCGTTTCCGGGAGTACACCAGATTTTTTCAACCTTACTGCTTTCAGAAAGTTTCTTTATAATAGCGTGTTCTCTTCCGCCGCCGCCTACTACTAAAATATTCATAAAATCATTCCTTAAAATTATTCTTAAAATGCGAATGTTGAAAGAACTGCGTCAAAATCGCCCTTATATGTATCAAATTCGCCCTTGGGTGCTGTGCATGTAACAACATACTGATATTCTCCTACAAAGAACACATAAGCATTTGATTTTGCATCATAAGTCCCACCTACAACGCTCTTAGGCGCTTCAATAGTCATAACAAAACACTGTTTTCCTGCAACAGTTGTAACCTTATCTCCGACATATGTAAAACCTACTTTTTCATACTGTTCTCTCATAGTTTCTGAGAAAAGCATCTTAATTGCAGCGTTTGAAAAATCAACATTTGATGTATCTCCGACCTTTGTTGAAGCAACATTTATAATAACATTTCTGTTATTTGCATGGAAATAAATATAATCATTTGCTGCTTTGATCTGTTCTGCTGTTATATTTATTTTGTTCTGTCCTAACTTTTCAGCTTCTTTACTGATAGCGTCGATATAAGCACTGATATCCATCCATTTAGCACTATCAATCTTGAATGAATATCCCTTGCCCTTGACTGTTGAAACAGCAGAAACCGCCTGTGTTGTAGCCTGTGTTGTAGCAGCTGTTGTTTCAGCGACTGTTGTAGCAGCTGTTGTTTCAGCGACTGTTGTAGCAGCTGTTGTTATTTCAGCAGTTGTATCAGCGGGAACAGCTGTTGTTTCTTCGGGAACAGTTGTTTCTTCGGGAACAGTTGTTTCTTCGGGTGCAGCTGTTGTTGTTTCCTCGGGCGCTTCTGTTTCTTCAGGGATTGTTTCATCGGGGATTTCTTCTGTTTCTTCTGTATCCTGTGTGTATTCAGTTAAAGCATTAGTTGTCGTGTCAGGTGTCTGTGTTTCTTCCTTCTTTGAGCAAGCTGTAAATGACATAAGCATTATTGCTGCTAAAGAAATTATAAATATCTTTTTCATTTTCATTTTCCTCTTTTCTGAATTAGTTGAATGTTATTGAATTCATAACCTTTTCAAAATCAGGCTTGTATTCATCGAAAGTTGCCTTTTCTGCTGTAAATGTAATCATATACTGATGTGTTCCTTCATAGAAGATGCACATCTGTGCTCTCATATCAACAGTTCCTGTGATCATAGCAGGAGAATCGGTAGTAATGACAAGACTGGGATTTCCGTTGTATTTTATCATTTCAGCATCAACAACATTCATTCCCGATTCGCTGAGTTCTGTTTCAAGAGCGCTTGCGAGCATTCCTGCGATGATGTTGTCAGAAAGGTCCATCTGGCTTGCCTGTTCGCCGACTTCTGCCGATACTACTGTAAAATTCGCGCCCGAAAGATTTGCGTGATAATAAGCGCCATCACAGGTTGACTTGACCTTTTCTGCAAGCGCGTTCAGTTCATCGGTTTCGCCGGATACCGACTTCATAGCCTCGATATAGCCCATAACATCAAGCCATTCTGAGCCGTCAATCTTTATCGCGCATCCGTTTGCTTTGAGTATTGTTGAAGATGCATTTCCGCCTTCGGTTTCTGTTTCTTCTGAAACGGTTGTTTCTTCGGTAACAACTTCTGTTTCTTCAGGAGTTGTAGTTTCCTCAGTTGTTTCCTCAGGAACTGTATCTTCGATATAAGATTTGAAAGTTATTTCATCTTTAACTTCTTCTTTCTTCATGCAGGCAGTAAATGACATCATCATAACCGCAACAAGAGAAACAAGCATTATTTTTTTCATTTTTCTTTCTCCTTAAAATACGACTTTAAGGGCGACAGGAATTTGTCGCCCTTATTTTTGAAAATTAGTGATGGAAAAGTCTCATTCCGTTGAATGCCATAGCAATGCCATACTTGTTGCAGGTTGCGATTACATGGTCATCACGGATAGATCCGCCCGGTTCAACAATGTATTCAACGCCTGTCTTGTGTGCTCTTTCGATGTTGTCACCGAAGGGGAAGAAAGCGTCTGAACCGAGTGAAACCTTATCGAGCTTTGTGAGCCATTCCTTCTGTTCTTCCTTTGTGAAAACTTCAGGCTTAACCTTGAAGATTGTCTGCCATGTTCCTTCAGCAAGAACATCTTCGTATTCATCAGAAATGTAAACGTCGATAGCGTTGTCTCTGTCGGGACGACGGATATCGTCAACAAACTGAAGATTTAAAACCTTGGGATTCTGACGGAGCCACCAGTTGTTAGCCTTGTTACCTGCAAGTCTTGTGCAGTGGATTCTTGACTGCTGACCGGCACCGATACCGATAGCCTGACCATCTCTTGCATAGCAAACGCTGTTTGACTGTGTGTATTTGAGTGTGATAAGAGCAAGGATAAGGTCTCTCTTTGCTTCATCGGGAAGGTTCTTGTTTTCTGTTACCATGTTTGCGAATGTATCTTCGCCAAACTTGATTTCGTTTCTTCCCTGTTCAAATGTGATACCGAAAACCTGCTTGTGTTCAATAGGATCGGGCTTGTAGTTTTCATCAATCTTGATGATGTTGTATGTTCCCTTTCTCTTTGACTTGAGGATTTCGAGCGCTTCATCTGTGTATCCGGGAGCGATAACGCCGTCTGAAACTTCTCTCTGAAGCATGATAGCTGTTTCCTTGTCGCATACATCTGAAAGTGCTACAAAGTCACCATAAGATGACATTCTGTCAGCACCTCTTGCTCTTGCATAAGCGCAAGCGAGGGGTGAGAGTTCGAGGTCATCAACAAAATAGATTTTCTTGAGTGTGTCTGAAAGGGGAACGCCTACAGCAGCGCCTGCGGGTGAAACATGCTTGAAAGATGTTGCAGCAGGAAGACCTGTTGCTTCTTTGAGTTCCTTAACAAGCTGCCAGCCGTTGAAAGCATCCATAAAGTTGATGTAACCGGGCTTTCCGTTGAGAACTTCAATAGGAAGATCACAGTTTGCTGTAAAGATTTTAGCGGGTTTCTGGTTGGGGTTACAACCATATTTGAGTTCGAGTTCCTTGCTCATAATTCTTTCTCCTTTTCTGTTAAACGTTTTTGTTTACTATTCTTGATTCAAATTTACCTGTTTCAAGGTCAATATATCTTGTGAAGAGTGAAACCTTGTTTTCTTCGTTGAGGTTTTCCCATACATAGTTTGTGAAAGCATCAATATCCATATCAGGAACAGAAAGCTTCTTGGGTTCGCCTTCAAAACTTGGAAGAGGATTTCCCGCTGCCTTATATGTATGGATGAATCTTGCTTCGCCTGCCTTGGGATTGCTGTAAGCAAATGTGTTTCTGATACAACAAGCATCATCG
The DNA here is from genome assembly GCA_017536405.1 of Oscillospiraceae bacterium. GTDB lineage: Bacteria > Bacillota > Clostridia > Oscillospirales > Ruminococcaceae > RGIG4131. Next base: position 12,948 of record JAFXHL010000092.1, on the reverse strand, counting down.
CCGTCATCGCTCTTGAGAATTGACATAGCCATATTCATTCCACCATTTTCAAGATGAATGATACCTGAAATTCTGGGTGTGAAGTTGGGCTTGTCATCTTCAAATTCTCTTGTTCTGAGTGACTGTTCAAAGGTAAGCTGCTTGTCCATACCTTCATAGATAGTGTCTGTCTGGTCACCGTTTGTAACGATAGTCTTGTTTCCAAGAACTCTTACAGGTGCGTAGATGATGAGGTGTGGGTCAACCATCTTTGATTCATCGAAAGCCTGTGTTCTGATTCCGTCGCCGTCTGTAACAAAAACTCTGTTACGGCTGTTTTCGCTTCTTCCCATAATGAAATAAGCGATAACGGCTTTCTTACCATCTGTTGATTTGCCGAGGATGATGCCTCTTCCGTGGTATTCGAGGCTCTGAAGTTCTTCTGCAATGTTTCTCATAGCAACTTTCCTTTCTTATTCCGAAACGACAGCAAGGCCATTTCTTATTTCTATTTTGTCATCACAGAAAAGTTTTACAGCATAAGGGAGTATCTTCCACTCAGCCTCTTCCATAATTCTTTTCTGTAAAGTTTCGGGTGTATCGCCGTTTTTAACTTCAACGGCTTTCTGGAGGATGATAGGACCTCCGTCGCATTCTTCCGTTACAAAATGAACAGTAGCACCACTGAGTTTTACTCCCTTTGCGAGTGCGGCTTCGTGAACATGAAGTCCGTAAAAGCCTTTTCCGCAGAATGAAGGGATAAGCGCAGGGTGAACATTTATCATTTTATATGGGAATGCGTTACATACCTGTTCATCAAGGATTGTCATAAATCCCGCATAAACAACAAGGTCAGCATTTTCCGCTTTCAAAGTTTCTGCCATAGCCTTGCTGTAAGACGCTACATCGAGGTAATCCTTTCTTTTAAGAACAATAGTTTTTATGCCGTTGTTCTTTGCCCTTTCAAGAGCATAGGCGTCTTCTTTCGAGGAGATTACACAGGTAATTTTTCCGTTTCCTGTTTCCCCTCTTTTTTCAGCGTCGATAAGTGCCTGAAGGTTTGTCCCTCCGCCTGAAACGAGAACTGCAATATTTTTCATATCAGTTCACCTCAGTTGATAACAACGCCGTCATCGCCGTCAAAGAGTTCGCCTAAAACATAAGCTTCGTCTCCTGCGGCTTCGATAGCCTTAATAGCCGCGTCAACATCTGCCTTGTCAACAACAACTGTCATACCAACGCCCATGTTGAATGTGTTGAACATATCTCTTTCGGGGATGTTTCCGACCTTTGCAATAAGTTCGAAAATAGGAAGAACCTTAACGTCCGCTCTGTTAATCTTTACTGAAAGACCTTCGGGAAGCGCTCTTGGGATATTTTCGTAGAATCCGCCACCTGTGATGTGTGAGATTGACTTTACCTTTACTGAATCAAGAAGGCTCTTAACTGCCTTAACATAGATTCTTGTAGGAGTGAGAAGTGTTTCACCGAGAGTAGCGCCGAGTTCGTCATAGTATTTTGAGAGGTTTTCTTCGTTAACGTCAAAAACCTTTCTTACAAGTGAAAATCCGTTTGAATGAACACCGCTTGACTTTATGGCAATCATAACATCCCCTGCCTTCTGGCTTTCGGGATTTAAAATCTTGGGTCTGTCAACAACGCCTACCGAGAAACCTGCGAGGTCGTATTCATCATCGGGCATAAGACCGGGATGTTCCGCTGTTTCACCGCCGATTAAAGCACATTCAGCCTGAACACATCCTTCAGCAACGCCTGAAACGATTTCGGCAATCTTTTCGGGATAGTTCTTTCCGCAGGCGATATAATCGAGGAAGAAAAGAGGGCTCGCTCCACAGCAGATAACATCGTTTACACACATAGCAACACAGTCAATACCAACTGTATCATGCTTGTCCATAAGAAAAGCGATCTTTATCTTTGTTCCAACGCCGTCTGTTCCCGAAACGAGAACAGGGTCTTCCATATCCTTGCATCCTAGTGCGAATAATCCGCCGAATCCGCCGATACCCGACATAACGCCTTCTGTTTTTGTTCTTGCAACATGTGCTTTCATAAGTTCAACTGATTTGTAACCCGCAGTAACATCAACGCCTGCGTCCTTATAGCTGTCTGAAAAACTTTTCATATTATCTTTCCTTTCTTTTATTATCATAATATTTTAAACTTATTCTTTGCCATTCCAGCAGTATGTGCAGAGTTTGCAATCAGGAAGACCTATCGCCTTTACAGTTCCTTCAAGCGACTGATATTCAAGCGAGGTAAGTTTGAGTTTTTCGCATATCGCTCTTCTTAAATTCTTTCCTCTTTCTGTGTTTGTGTCACTATACTCTGCGATATATTTTGCACCCTCTTCTCCTTCAAACTCATGGATTATCTGTCTTGCGATAAGTTCCATTTCAGAGTTGCTTCTCGAGAAGTTAAGGAATTTACATCCATACATAATAGGAGGACAAGCCGAACGCATATGAACTTCCTTGGCGCCGTGCGCATAAAGGAATTCAACCGTTTCTCTGAGCTGTGTTCCTCTTACGATACTATCGTCAACGAAAAGAAGTTTCTTTCCTTCGATAAGTTCATGAACAGGAATGAGTTTCATCTTGGCAACATGACTTCTCATCTTCTGACTCTGTGGCATAAAGCTACGAGGCCATGTCGGTGTGTATTTGATAAACGGTCTTGCAAAAGGAATACCGCTCTTGTTTGCGTATCCTATCGCGTGAGGAACGCCCGAATCGGGAACACCGCATACAAAGTCAACATCGGGTAATGTTCCGTTCTTTATGTCGTTTTCGGCCATTATCTCACCGTTTCTTGTTCTCATTGTTTCAACGGTAACGCCTTCGTAAACTGCATTGGGGTATCCGTAATATGTCCATAAGAAAGAACATACCTGCATCTCGTCTGTTCCTTCAGAAATTGTTTCAACGCCGTCAGCCTTGATTTTTACAATTTCACCGGGCTTCATTTCCCTTTCGGTTTCATAGCCGAGTTTCTGAAATGCGAACGATTCAAGCGAAACGCAATAACCGTCATCTCTTTTTCCGATTACTATGGGAAGTCTTCCGTGTTTATCTCTCGATGCTATCATATAGCTTTTTGTTATGATAAGAAGCGAGAGTGTTCCGTCTATTCTTTCCTGCGCGTATTTGATACCCTCTCTGAAAGTAGGCTTCTGTGCAATCAAAGCACCTATGAGTGATGCGGAATTTATGTTTCCGCTACTCATTGTTTCAAAGTTAAGGCATCCGTTTTCAAGAAGTTCCTTTGAAAGTTCTTCGGCATTGTTTATGATACCGATAGTACAGATAGCATAACTTCCGAATCTCGACCTTACAAGGATGGGCTGTGGGTCTGCGTCACATATAGCGCCTATGCAGATATTACCCTCCATTCCTTCTACATCCTTCTCAAACTTTGTACGAAAAGGTGAGTTTTCAATGCTGTGAATACTTCTCTGAAAACCCTTGCTTTCGGAATAAGAGGTCATACCGCCTCTTTTAGTTCCGAGATGCGAATGATAGTCTGTTCCGAAAAACACATCTGTTACGCAGTCATTTTTTGAAACAGCACCAAAAAATCCGCCCATTTAATTTCAACTCCTCAAATATAAATCCTTTTTGACATTATTCTTTATACCTAAACACTTGTTAAAGCCAACTGCATAATTAAAAATAACTCGTGTTCAATTTCAGAATCTTCAACAAGGAAATATCCCGTTTCTGATTTTACATAATATTTATCTTCAAACTGAACAAATGTTCTTGTTTCGCTACAAACTCCGTCATGTGATTCCTTTATTATGTCATAGTCCATCAAATCGGGAATTTCTTCATCTGTTTTATTTTCATTTTTTGAAATAACTTCCCATATTTCCTGACATTTCTCATTTGACATATGAATAGATACTGTTCTTCCACCATAGCGATGAGTATAATAATCATAATTTTCAGGATTATTATAGTATTCAACCACATGTTTCATATCATCTTCTGCACAATATAGTTCACCGTTATATTCCAGAAGTATTTTACCCGAATCGTTTTCCAATTCATAAATTATTTCACCAGAACCTCTGGGATTTGCTATACTTGTTTTCCCGTCTTCTGCTTTTGCATGAGATACCATATCGCTGATATTAACATATCTGACTCCGTCAAAAGTAAAAAAGTTATGTGTTTCAATATGATTAACATTTTCCTTTGTGTCAGGGTATGCTTTGGAATTTATCAATGGTGTATTGTAAACACTCACAGCCGCATATGTAGCAGGAACAACAACGGTAAGTATCGAAAGCGAAAGATAGATTATAAACGAAACCTTAAAGACTTTCTGATAATCGAGTTTGTTTCTCTTTCTGTGAATCCAGAATCCGAGAAAAATCATCGAGATAATGAAAAATGTAGTCGAAACAACAGAAATAACCGCAACTACAAAACCCAGAGCCGCCAAAATAATTCCGCCGATAAACGACCAGAATCCGACATTTGCTATAATCATAATAAATCCCCCGAATTACTCTTCCGTTAAATCTTCATCGTAATTTCTCTGATATTTTTTTATATAGTTTCTGAGTCTGGTTTCAAGTTCCTCATTTCTTAAATCATAATGATAACTTCCCGCCGATTTATAAACCTCGTATTCGGGGGTAATGCATACATCTTCCTCAGGTGAATAAACCCCGTCGGGAGAGCATTTTTCTATGTAGTAATTTTTCGTCCCGTCGGGAACACTGCGCGAAGCACCGTAAGCATTTGCAATTATATTAAATTCCTCATCAGAGAAAACATCCATCTTCATCTTTTCACCTTTATAGGCATATAAGTAATAATCGTAATCATCGAGCGTTGTATAGAATTTCTCAAGAAACTCCATATCGCTTTCTTTGCAGTAGATATATCCTTCATATCTTAAAAGTCTTTTACCTGAGCCGTTTTTCACTTCATAGATATTCTCGAATTCATCCTTAACTTTAGCAACAGGAACTTCATCTTCGCGGTATTCATAGAAATCATAACTCATTCTCTTATAGAAAACATCGTCGAGATAGAATCCTCTCGCATCATCTATTTCAGACGCCGTTACAGAAAGCTCAACGCCTGGGTTGATATAATCTTCGGGAGGAGTATTTCTCTCTGCCTTAAAATCAGCCATCGTAATTCCAACGCATCCGACAGGAACACCGACAACTGCAATCGATAAGGCAAGATAAATAATAAACGAAACTTTAAAGACTTTCTGATAGTCAAGTTTATTTACTTTTCTGTGAATCCAGAAGCCGAGAAAAATCATCGAGATGATAAAGAATACAACCGAAGCCCCGATTATTATAGCGGCAATTGCCCCTAAAAGACCAAGTGCGAAAACCGCGCCCATTCCGACATTTATCATTTTCTGTCTCCTGTTTTATTAAAGCTTGGCAACTTCTTCCTGGAGTTTCTTATCCTTTTCGATAACGCCCGCAACCATATCTTCTTTCATCTTGCGGAGCTTGTCTGCGATTTCGTTATCTGAAAGTGCAAGCATCTGTGCCGCGAGTATAGCCGCGTTGCCTGCGCCGTTTATAGCAACTGTCGCAACGGGGATACCCTTGGGCATCTGAACTGTTGCAAGAAGTGCATCCATTCCGTCAAGTCTTGATCCGCTTATAGGAATAGCGATTACAGGAAGGATTGTGTGTGCCGCTAAAACACCGCCTAAATGTGCAGCCATTCCTGCCGCCGCGATGATAGCACCAAATCCGTTCTTTTCTGCATTCTTTGAAAATTCAGCAGCCATATCAGGAGTTCTGTGAGCAGACATTACTCTTACTTCATAGGGAATACCGAGTTTTTTGAGTTCGACAGCAGCGTCCTTAACAACGGGAAAATCGCTGTCACTTCCCATAATTATTGCAATCTTTTTCATACTTTTCTACCTCCGTATAAAAGCTTTGATGTGTTTTAAAAAATCAAAAATAGCTGCGAAAATCCATCCGCAGCTATTCATTTTACAAGGTTTGCTTATAATGGCGTGAATATGCACTTAACCCGTAACCGTAAAAGCAGTAAAGTTTTCCTGTTACAGAATGCATTTCATTCACCCCTTTTAAAGTCGCTGTAAAAGCTATACCCCTATTTTACTATATTTCAAAACTAAAATCAACCATTTATAAAGCTCTGCATAAGAGTTGGTCCCTTTTCGACAAAAACCCCTGTTTCGCCTGCTGTTTTTTCGTTGAAAGTGTCTACTCCCTCAACTTCGCCGTTCTTATGATAAATCATAAATGGAACAGCGTCATTTGTATGAGTTTTAAGACAGAGCGGTGTCGGGTGGTCAGGACAGATAAGAATCTTGAAATCTTCTCCTGTGCTTTCAAGGTAAGAAAGAACGGGGTCTAAAATAAGCTTATCTATAATGCCTATTGATTTAACCTTATTCTGAACTTCGTTTCTGTGTCCGCATTCATCGGGTGCTTCAACATGAACATAAACAAGTTCACTGCCGTTCTTGAATTCGTTGATAGCAGCGTTCGCCTTGCCTTCAAAGTTTGTATCTATATATCCTGTTGCACCTTCAACCGAAACAACATTCATTTCAGAGAATTTGCCTATGCCTTTTAAAAGGTCAACCGCAGAAATCATCGAGCCCTTAACGCCGAACTTTTCCTTGAAAGGTTCTAAAGCCGCTCTCTTTCCCTCTCCCCAGAACCACATTGAGTTAGCAGGGCGAAGACCTTTTTCTTCTCTCTTCTTGTTAACGGGATGGTCTTTCAAAAGGTCATATGACTTCTTCATCATTTCATAGAGTTTCTGTGCATTTTCGTGCATAGGAACATATTCAGTAACCTTTCTTCCCGTGATATCGTGAGGAGGTGTGAGACTGCCGAGGTCAAGTGTTCCCTTATGCCAGATAAGGCAATGACGATAACTTACTCCGCTATAAAGATTAAATTCTTCGTTATCAAATTCTTTAGCTAAAAATTCTATAAGTTCTTTTGCTTCTGCTGTCGAGATATCATCAGCGCAGTAGTCAACGAGAGTTTTGTCTTCGTATTTTTCCTCGTCAGAAACAGTAACAAGATTGCATCTGAATGAAACATCATCGTCAGCCATATCAATTCCAATAGAACCTGCTTCTAAAGGAGAACGCCCTGTGTAGCATACCATAGGGTCATAACCCAGAACAGAAAGGTTAGCAACATCACTTCCGGGTTTAAGCCCGTCAGCAACAGTTTTAACAAGCCCTACCTTTGATTTCTTCGCAAGTTTATCCATAAAAGGCTTTTCAGCACATTCCATAGGAGTTTTGTTTCCGAGTTCTTCAACGGGATAGTCAGCCATACCGTCGCAGAGAAGTACAAGATATTTCATAAAAAACACCTCTTTAAAAAAAGTTTTCTTTTCAACTAAAGTATATCATCAAACGATATTTTTTTCAATGATATTTCCTACAAAAAGAATGCAGTAAGACAAATCCTCTTACTGCATTTTTACAATACTAATAAACTACCCTTTCAAGTATTCCGTTCATCATAGCAAGAGCCACTCCGAAATTAGTCATCGGGATATTATTTTCCTTGAAATATTTCTGCTTTGAAAGCATTGTCTTTCTGTTTATCATACATCCGCCACAATGGATTACAAGACTCACATCCGAAAGGTCGGGGTATGCATTCTGTCCCGAGATATTTACAATTTCAAGTTCCTTGCCCGTAAACTTTTTAAGCATCATGGGGATTTTTATTCTCGCGATATCATCCTTCATAACATGGTGCGCGCAGTTTTCTATTATAAGAACCTTGTCGCCGTCAGAGAGGTTTCTTATAGCGGAAGCACCCTTCACAAACTCATCTATATCGCCCTTGTTTTTTGCCATAAGCATAGAGAAAGATGTCAGTCTTATTTCTTTTGAAAGAATACTGTTTACCTTCCCGAAAACCTGCGAGTCGGTTATAACAAGGTCGGGCGGATTTTTAAGTTCTGATAATGCGTCAGAAAGCTTATCTGTGGTAACGCTTATTATAATACATCCGTTATCGAGCAAATCTCTCGTAACCTGAACCTGAGGCATAATGAGCCTGCCCTTAGGAGCTGCCGAATCCTGTGGCATAACAAGAAGAACAGTATCTCCCGCCTTTACTAAATCAGCAGTAATGGATTTTTCTTCATCCTCACCCGAAAGTGCAGTTATAATCGAGTTTTTAACAATATCAACAGAGTTTTCCACCGATAAATCCGCTGAAATCGTTTTAAACCCGAAATTTTTACCCGATGGAGATGATTTTCCTTTTAAATTTTCTATAACGATAACAGGAATTTTTCTCTCTTTGAAGATAGAAAGATTTTTCTTTACCTTTTCTTCGTCCTCATCAGGAGTAAAAACATAAAGTGCCATATCGCAACTGTCAAGTTGTTTTAAAGTCTTATCTGTTCTTAAATTTCCGAGTTCTGTGTTATCGTCAAGCCCTGCTGTGTCTATTATGACAACAGGCCCTATAGGTAAAAGTTCCATCGGCTTGAAAACAGGGTCTGTCGTCGTTCCCGCAACACTTGATACAAGAGAAACCTCCTGCCCCGAAATAAGATTTGCGAGTGTCGATTTCCCTGCATTCGCCGAGCCGAAAATGCCTATATGTTTTCTAAGTGCCTTAGGCGTCTGATTGAGTTCATTTATCATAATTTCACCTCTCGGTTAAAATCTGAAATCTCTCTTTCCGTTTGCGATATTAACAAGGTTTTCCTTACAGATTTCTCTTACCTTATCCTTAGGGATGTTCGAAAGTTCTTCTTCTATAATCTTTTCGCCTATTTCTCTTGTTTCGGGAGAAGCATAGTCCATAAGGAATTCCTTGAGCGTCATAAGCGCGTTGGGATGACAACAGTTCTGAATCTGACCTGCTTTGCAAAGGCTCATAAATCTGTCGCCTGTTCTTCCTTCTCTGTAACAAGCTGTGCAGAATGAAGGAATATATCCCATTTCCATAAGCCAGCGAACAACTTCGTCAAGAGTTCTCTGGTCTGAAACATCAAACTGTTCTGAATCGTGAGGTCTTTCTTCTTCTGTGTATCCGCCGACAGATGTTCTTGAAGCACCGCTTATCTGTGAAACGCCGAGTTTAATAACCTTTTCACGAACAGCCTGGCTTTCTCTTGTTGAGATAATCATTCCTGTGTAAGGAACAGAAATTCTTATGAGAGCACAGATTTTTTCAAATATTTCATCTGAAATTCCGTTGTCAAACTGGTCGGGGTCGATATCGTCCGCCTTTTTAAGACGAGGAACGCTTATTGTATGAGGACCTACTCCGTGAACAGCTTCAAGGTGTTCAGCGTGCATAAGAAGTCCTGCAAATTCATAACGATAGAGTTCAAGGCCAAAAAGAACGCCGAGGCCTACATCGTCAATTCCGCCTTCCATTGCTCTGTCCATAGCTTCTGTATGATAAGCATAATCGTGCTTTGGTCCTGTCGGATGAAGCTGTTCATAGCTTTCCTTGTGATATGTTTCCTGGAAGAGAATATATGTGCCTATTCCCGCATCTTTGAGCTTTCTGTAATTTTCAACAGTTGTTGCAGCAATATTCACATTTACTCTTCTTATAGCGCCATTCTTGTGCTTTATCGCATAGATAGTCTTGATGCTTTCAAGGATGTATTCAATAGGATTGTTTACAGGGTCTTCACCTGCTTCTATGGCAAGTCTCTTGTGTCCCATATCCTGTAAAGCGATAACTTCCTTCTCGATTTCTTCCTGAGTAAGTTTCTTTCTTGCGATATGCTTGTTTTTAAGATGATAAGGACAGTAAACACATCCGTTTACACAGTAGTTTGAAAGATAAAGAGGAGCAAACATAACTATTCTGTTGCCGTAAAAATCCTTCTTTATCTGTTCAGCGAGCGCATAGATTTCCTTGATTTTTTCTTCATTGTCGCAAGCGAGAAGAACAGAAGCTTCTCTGTGTGAAAGACCTTTTCTTTCCTTTGCCTTTGCGATTATTTCGTCAATAAGTTCGAGGTTATCCTTGTTTTTATCGGCATATTCAAGTGTCGATAAAATTTCTTCGTGTGAGATAAATTCTTCTGCTTTGAGTGATTTCGGATTATACATTTTTCATTCTCCTTTACTTTTTCTGAATTGCCGATTTTGCAGAAACCCCGTCTATTTTTCCTAAGTTTCCTGCAAGCGCGCTGATTTTATCCGCATCAGCGTCGACTATAATTGATATTACCGAGCATTTTCTTTCGTGATAAGGAAGACCAAGTCTTGCAGCGATTATATCGCGGTATTCGTGTAAGGTTTCATTGACCTTGCTTACCGCCTCGTCAGATTCGATTATTATCCCTATAACACCTATACGATTTTCCGTTTTCTCCACGCTCCCTTCCAAATAAAAAACGCCTTTTTCCGAAGAAAAGGCGTGGCAAAAAAACGCACAGATGCGCTGTTTTCTTATGAAAGCCTGCCGATTATCCGGAAAATCCCAAACAACCCGATGGTCTGTTTTTAAAAAACGTCAACCGATATGAAAGATAAAATCCTCTATATCCGTTAAATATATTATACACCATTACGACAATAATGTCAACAAAAAAGCACCACTTAAAAAGCGGTGCTTAAAGTTTTGTAATTAGTCGCTAACGTAAGGGATAAGTGCAAGATGTCTTGCTCTCTTGATAGCGATTGTGAGTTCTCTCTGATGATAAGCGCATGTGCCTGTTACACGGCGGGGAAGAATCTTTGAACGTTCTGTCATGCACTTCTTGAGCTTTGCGATATCCTTGTAGTCTATCTTTTCAGCACGGTCAACGCAGAACTGACAAACCTTTTTACGAGGCTTTCTCTGCATACGTCCGCCCTTGTTTTCTCTTTCCTGTCTTTCCATTACAAAACCCTCCTTTTCAAAATTTAATCGAATTTCTTAACTGAATTAGAACGGCAGGTCTCCGTCTCCTCCGATAATTTCCTCGAAATCATCAGTGTTTCCTATTGTAAGGGTATCTGTGTTTTCGGGCATAGGAGCAGGGGCTTCCTGCTTTGGAGCCTGGAAGTTTCTGTTTTCAACATAATTGCCTGTGCTTTCAGATTTCTTTGATTCACCAAAATAAACCTGATCAGCAAGAACTTCCATCACATAGTGTTTTACATCGGGGTATCTCTTGTCGTTATAAGTTCTTGTTCTGAGACTGCCTTCAACAACAATCATACTGCCTTTTCTGAAGTATCTGCTTACAAATTCAGCAGTCTGTCTCCATGCGACAACAGTAATGAAATCAGCCTGTCTTTCCTGTCCCTGTGAAGCAAAATTTCTGTCGCAGGCAACTGTAAATGTGCAGGTTGCTGTGTTGGATGCTGTCTGTCTGAGTTCAGGGTCAGCAGTAAGTCTGCCCATGATTATTACCTTATTCAACATAGATAATTACCCCTTTCTTTTCTTACTTTGCTATTGTGAGTGAACGAAGAACTCCGTCTGTAATCTTAACGATTCTTTCGAGTTCAGCAGGGAAATCAGGCTTACATGTAAATGTGTAAAGAACATAATAACCCTCTGTTTCGTCCTCAATAGCATAAGCAAGTTTACGCTTGCCCCATTCATCGATTGAATCGATTGTTCCGTTAGCTTCGATTAAAGACTTGAACTTTTCAACGAGTGCCTTAACGCCATCTTCGCCAAGCTTTGTGTTGAAAACGAGCATTGTTTCGTAAGTTGCTGTTACTTTTGCCATTGTGTTACACCTCCTTCTGGATTTCGCCCATACTCATAGGTATGAGCAAGGATACTAAATTATTTTATCAGACTTTGTAAAGTTTGTCAACACTTTTTTGAAAAATTTATGCCGAAATTCTTATTTCCCTGCCGAGTCTGAATGAATATATAACCGCTTCTTTGACTTTTTTCCCATAAACCGCCTCAAGCGCAGCCTTATAGAGTATAAGCTGAGGGGCATATTCCGCCCTTAAAGCCGCTTCATCCTTTGATGAGTCGGTCTTGTAGTCAACAAGAACAATTCCGTCATCCTCTTCAAAAAGACAGTCAATAACCCCTTGAATCATTCCGTCGGTATTCTCATAAGCCTTTTTCAGTTCATCGGGAACATCAATATCAGAGATACGAAGAAGAAATTTTCTTTCCCTCTCTATTTTCTCTGCCGATTTCATACGCGAATAAAGTTCTGACCGGAAGAATTTTTCGATAAGCGGAATTTCAATTGCGGTACTTTCCTTATTACCCAAAAGTCCGTTTTCATAAAGTCTGTCTCTTTCAGAAGAAACATCCTTTTCCGCAAGACTCATATCGCAGTACTGCATAAAAAGATGAGTAGCAGTACCCTTTTCAGCACCTGAAAGTTTACCCTCAGATGTAACGAATTTGGGTCTTTTAAGAGACATCTCCCTGCTTTCTGCAGCGATTTCGGTAACAGTCAGTTTAGCGGCAGTTTCTGAAAGCGAAAGGTCATAGTCATATTCAATGGATTTTCTGAGTTCCGAAAGTTTTCTGTCATCGACAACAGCTTTCTGCTTCTTCTGAACCGAAACAATATCCTCTTCCCATTCGGTGAATTTCACTTTCGGTGCAGACTTAAAGGTTTTGCACATAAACCCGTTTGACAATTCTCTTAAAACACTTCCCTCAGGGTGTAGCATAAGAACAGGTAAAATCCAGTCTGCCATACATTCCGCCCTTGCGGTAAGGCTTTCATTTATTCCGCCGTTTGTGTTAAGAGAAACAGTTGCCTTCGAAAGTGCCGAACGGAACTTCTTATCATTCTTGAAAGTAATGAAAAGTCTGTCTTTTGCTCTCGTCATCGCAACATACAAAAGTCGCATTTCTTCGCTTGCAAGATAAGCGGTGTTTCTTCTTTCATAGACATAATGATAGATGCTGTCATAATATTTAAGTTCAGCCCTGTTTCTGATTTTAAACCCCGTTCCGTTTCTGCCGTCGGTCTGTATCTGTGATTTAAGGTCTTT
>JAFXHL010000091.1 GCA_017536405.1 Oscillospiraceae bacterium | reverse complement strand
ATAGCCGACCTTGCAGATTATCTCAACAAGTGTGGCGCTAAAATCACAGGTGCGGGTGAGGGAACTGTTACGATAAAAGGAGTTTCTTCTTTAAAAGGCGCAGAACATACGATAATGCCCGACAGAATTGTCGCTGCTACATATATGTCTGCCGCCGCTTCGACAGGAGGAGAAATAAGACTCACAGATATATGCCGTAACGACCTCGACAGCATAGTTCCCGTTTTTGAAGAAATGGGATGCTATGTCTATTCCTATGGCGACAGTATGTTCATAAAAGCGAATAAACTACACTCTGTAAAGAAAATACTTACAATGCCATATCCTGCTTTTCCGACAGACGCTCAGGCGGTTGTCATGGCGGCACTTACCTGCGCTGAGGGAACGAGCGTTTTTATTGAAAATATCTTTGAAAACAGATATCAGCATGTTCCTGCACTGACAAAAATGGGCGCGGATATAAAAGTCGAGGGTAAGGTTGCTATTGTTGAGGGAGTAAAGTCTCTTTCGGGCGCTAATGTCTATGCAACCGATTTAAGAGGCGGTGCGGCACTTGTTGTTGCAGCACTCGGTGCAGAAGGCAGAACTGTGATAGGAAATATACATCATATCGACAGAGGATATGAAAATATAGAAAAATCATTCTCTCTTCTGGGAGGAAAGATATCAAGGAAGTGAAAAAGATGCAGAATAATAATCCGAAAAATTCAACCAATCAGAATAACGGTAATGTGCGCAAGAAAAGACGCAGAAGAAAACAGAATCTTTCGCTTTATTATGCCGCAATATTTTTCCTTGTTGCAGTTGTAGGGATAATTCTTTCGCTTACGGTTTTCTTCAATGTAAAAGAAGTGACTGTAACAGGAAACAGTATCTATACAAATAACGATATAATTCTTTCAAGCGGAATAAAAACAGGCGATAACCTCATAAGACTCAGTTCTTCAAGGGCAGAAAAGAAAATAGTTTCTTCTCTCCCTTATGTTGATACGGCAACAATAACGAAGAAATTTCCCGATAAAGTTGAGATAGAGGTTACTCCGTCAAAAGAATTTGCAAACATAAAATATGAATCGGGTTATCTTTTAATAAGCGACAGCGGAAAGATTCTTTCTTATTCTGTTTCACCAAAACAGGGCTACCCGATAATCATCGGATGTGAAAACGAGAACTTCGACCCGGGAAAACCTGTAACCATTGCGGATGAAGAAAACGAAAAAGCATTTTATTCTCTCATCGAAACAATGATAGCAGAGGATGTTACCGAAAAGATAACCGAAATAGATATCTCTGACCGCTATAATATAAGCATAGTCTATGATGACAGAATAAGGGTAGAACTCGGAAGCCTCAATGACCTTTCGTATAAACTCAGATTTTCATATATGCTTGTCAATGAAAAGATAAGCATAAATAAGAGAGGAACTTTGTATATGAAAGGCAATAATTCCAACGAAGCATCGTTTGTCGAGGACATTCCCGAAACAACTCCGCCCGAAACAACACCTGATGAAACGTCAGAAAACGGAGAAGAAACGGATGTTCCTGAGGAAACGACAGTTCCCGAGGAAACAACTCCTCCCGAAGAAACCACACCTGAAACCACAACCGAGGCAACAGAGCCACTTCCTCCAGTTGGTATCGTACCGTCGGTATAAGAAAAAAGTCCTTTGAAAAGCGATTTTCAGGGGACTTTTTGTTCTTTTAAACTTTTTTTGAAAAAGTTCTTGCAATAAAATTCAAAGTGTGTTATTATAAGATATAAATGTAGATATATTCTGCAAAAGTTTTAGCAGGAGGAAAGAATAATGGCGATTTTTTCTATTGATAATGAAACAGAGCCTGTCGTAAATATAAAGGTTGTCGGTGTCGGCGGCGGTGGCGGTAATGCCCTTAACTGCATGGTATCAACAGGAATCAAGGATATTGAATACATATCTGTAAATACAGACGCTATGGCGCTCAGAAGTTCCAAGGCCACAGCAAAGATTCAGATAGGAACAAAACTCACAAAGGGCAGAGGTGCAGGAAACAAGCCTGAAGTAGGTGAACGTTCAGCACAGGAAAACCGTGAAGAAATCGCGGCTGCTCTCAAGGGTGCAAATATGGTTTTCATCACAGCAGGTATGGGCGGCGGAACAGGAACAGGTGCTGCTCCCGTTGTTGCTGAAATCGCAAAGGAAATGGAAATCCTTACAGTTGCTGTTGTAACAAAGCCTTTCCTTTTCGAAAGAGAACAGAAAATGAAGCAGGCTGAAGCGGGTATTGAAGAACTCAAGAAGCATGTTGACTCACTTATCGTTATTCCTAACGAAAAACTTCTTCTCGGCAACGAAAAGCCTCTTACAATGAAAGAAAGCTTTGCTCTTGCCGATGATATTCTTAAAACAGGTGTAAAGAGCATTTCTGACCTTATAACAGAAAATGGATTCATTAACCTTGACTTTGCCGACGTTTCTTCAATCATGAAGGATGCAGGATATGCTCATATGGCTATAGGTCATGGTGCAGGTAAGGATAAGGCTTCCGAAGCTGCAAACGCAGTTATTTCAAGCCCCCTTCTCGAAACATCAATCAGTGGCGCTACAAGAGTTCTTGTCAATATCGTTATGTCTGAAGATGTTCTTTCGTCAGATGTTGATACAGCAACAAAGCTCATCACAGACGCAGCCGCAGATGGCGCAGAAGTTATCTTTGGTGCTTCATTCAAGGAAGAATTCCATGATGAAATGTTCATCACAGTAGTAGCAGCAGGATTTGATGCTCCCGATGTTATCAAGATTGATAACCCTCTTCTCAATTCAGCAGGCGGTGTTTCAACTGCTGACCTTACACACACAGATGAAATGTTTGACATCTTCAAGATACTTGATAATAAATAAGTATTTATTGCACAAGTTGCATAAAAACGAGCGTGGATTTTCTCCACGCTCGTTTGCACTCTTACTTGAAATATCAGAAATAATGTGATATAATCATTGTGTAACAGTATAGTCACAAGGCTATAATATTTTGTTTAAAAATGCTGATTTGCACTTTTAACTAACATTCTATATATTTTCAGGAGGTATACTATGGAAAATTCCGGTTTCTTAAAAACGGTAAACTTTGGTGGATTCGATAAGAAGGACGTACTCGCATACGTTGACAGTCTCAACACCAAAATCTATTCTCTTGAAGCAGAACTTCAGGAAGCAAAGGCAAACGGTTCGGGCAATAATAGTGGCGAACTCGATGCTCTTCTCGCTAAGGAAAGAGCAGCAGCAAGCGAATACAAGGCTAAGGTTGACACACTTAACCTCACAATCCAGAGCAATGAAGAAGT
>JAFXHL010000090.1 GCA_017536405.1 Oscillospiraceae bacterium | reverse complement strand
TCTGCCGTTTCGGGAATAGGAACTGTGAGATAGTAGGATTTAAGGCTTATTGTACCTGTACTTACTTCAAGGATTATTTCTGTTCCCGGCTGAACAACTTCGAGATAAGGAACCGACTGATTAAGGACTGTTCCTGCTTCTTCTCTTGAATCGACTGTCTGTATCTTTGTTACAAGTTTCTTTTCTGTGAGAAGTTTCTGCGCCTCTTCAATCTTCATATTCTGAAGGTCAGGCATAATAATGTCTTCCTGTTCTGCGCCGAGGCTTATATAGACTGTAAGCGCTGAACCGTATTTTACATTTGTGTTTGCGGGAGGGTCAGTTTCGATTGCAAATCCCGCGGGGACATTATCGTCGATACGGCTTGTTGTGCTTACATAGAAACCTGCATCCTTAAGAATCGAAATCGCTCTTGTCTGTTCGTAATTTGTAACATCGGGAACGGGAATCATTCTTATTCCGCGACTGACTTTAACCTTGATTTCTCTTCCCGCCTTAACGGACGAACCTTCTGAAATAGGCTGTTCAATGATAACACCTGCGGGGTATTCGGAATATTCTTCTGAAAGTTCTGTTATACGGAAATAAGGATACTTTGACTGCGCTTCTGTTATAGGCATTCCGACTAAACTCGGCATTGTATATGTTTCTGTTCCGTAAGGAGAAATCATCTTTATAATCATATTGGTTATAAAGAATGCCGCAATGATTACAACTGCCGCTGTTATAGCGCCGAGAACGGGAACTATGAGCGAACGTCCCCCACCGCCTCTTCTTTTGCGACGGTCATCATAGTAATCGTCGTCATCATCGTCATCGTCGTCGTAATCGTCGTCGTATTCATCCTCATCATAATCATCATCGTCGTAATCATCATACTGAGGCTTTGGTTTTGCTTTCTGTCTGAACATTTTAGGCACCTTCGACATTATCTTATTTCTGTCAACCTCAACTGTTCCGCCTTCGGCTGAATTGCCTGAGGGCGCGTTGACAGGTGTGAAAAATCTTGTATTTTCATCGATAGGAGGAGTAAGGTATTTATATTCAAATACGATACTCGGATTTCTCTTGAATTCTTCGATATCCTTAATCATTTCGGATGCTGACTGATAACGCTTGTTGGCGTCCTTCTGCATCGCTCTTACTACGATATCTTCAAGTCCTTCAGGGATAGTTTCGTTTATCTCTCTGGGGTTTCTTGCCTTGCTCTGCATATGCATAAGCGCTACCGAAACGGGATTATCCGCATCAAAGGGTTTCTGACCTGTGAGCATTTCATAAAGCATTACACCGATAGAGTAGATATCGCTCTTTTCGTCTGTAATATCTCCCCTTGCCTGTTCGGGACTGATATAATGAACAGAACCTATCGCCTTATCGGAGAGAGTTTTTCCCTCTTCTCTTGCAAATCTTGCTATGCCGAAATCCATGACCTTTATTGTTCCGTCAGGGAAAAGCATAATGTTCTGTGGCTTTATATCACGGTGAACTATTCCTCTGTCATGAGCGTGTTGTAAAGCGCGGAGAATCTGGATGATGAAATGAATCGCGTCCTTCCATTTCAAAATTCCCTGCTGTTCCATAAACTCTTTAAGAGTAATGCCATCGATATATTCCATTACGATAAACTGGATTTTTTCTGTAAATCCTACATCGTAAATCTTTACTATATTGGGATGTGACAAAACAGCGATAGCCTTGGATTCGTTCCTGAATCTTCTTAAAAATTCCTCATCGTTTGAAAATTCTGTCTTGAGGATTTTAACGGCAACGACGCGGTCGTCAATAATATCTATCGCTTTATAGACATCTGCCATTCCGCCGATACCGATAAGTTCGGTTATTTCATAGCGTCCGTCCAACTTCCTGCCGATATTTCTGTCCATCATTTTCACTCCTACGAAAAAATAATAAAAGTGTAACTCAATAAAATATTATATCACAAATTGCTTATCAATGCAATAGATATATTGTCTCTTGTTTTGGGTAAAGCGAGGTTTATGAGGTCAACGGCATTCTGTTCGATATTGCCGTTATTGACAACTGTGAAAATTTCATCGTCACTGCAATAGCTTGAAAGACCATCTGAACAGAGAAGAAGTTTTCCGTCGTCAACGATATTCTTTTCAAAATAATCTATATCGACAACAGAGGCTGTTCCTACCGCTCTTGTTATATAGTTTCTCTGAGGGTGATTTTTCACTTCTTCTTCGGAAATTTCGCCACTGTCGAGAAGAAACCTTACTACTGTATGGTCTTTTGTAATCTGTTCCATGACGTTTTTGGTGATGAAATAAGCACGGCTGTCGCCTACGTTTACTATATGTGCTACGCCGTTTCTCACAAAGGCTATTACGCAGGTAGTTCCCATTCCCTTTTTCTCTTCGTCTTCAACGGATGCCGCAAAAACTGCCGCGTTCGCCGCTGAAACGGAAGAAATAAGAACAT
This sequence comes from Oscillospiraceae bacterium, assembly GCA_017536405.1. GTDB lineage: Bacteria > Bacillota > Clostridia > Oscillospirales > Ruminococcaceae > RGIG4131. Next base: position 5,390 of record JAFXHL010000090.1, on the reverse strand, counting down.
TTCTTATAGAGTTTGAATCGAAATTTTCGGAATAACCGAAAATCATTCTTTTCTTGATGATATTCACAGCGGTTTCAGATGCAAATCCGCCCGCATTCTCTCCGCCCATACCATCGCATAAAATCGCAAGGACTGAACCGTCGGGAAGAGTTGTTGTATATACTCTGTCCTGATTTTCTTTTCGGGGGCCTATATTTGTCGCTGATGTTACCTTCATTTACGGTTCACTTCCTTTCGCTATATTTCATACTCTCGGCGTAATTGTCCGCAGGCTGCGTTTATATCGCTTCCGAGAGTTCTTCTTACTGTTGCGTTTATTCCGCCTTCTTCAAGGTAATGCTGAAATTTTCTTACCGATGAAGTGTCGGTTTTATAGTTTCTTTCTTTAATCTTATTAACGGGGATGATGTTTACATGACAATTCATTCCGCGAAGGAGAGAAATGAGTTCGTTTGCGGTTTCTCTGCTGTCATTGACGCCGTTTATAAGGGCATATTCAAAAGAAATTCTCCTGCCTGTTTTCTTTATGTAATTCTTGCAGGCGGAAATAAGTTCGTTTATATCGTATTTATTATTGACGGGCATAATTTCGCTACGCTGTTTATTATTGGCAGCGTGGAGAGAAATAGACAATGTAAGCCCGAATTTATGCTCTGAAAGTTCGTTTATTCTGTTTACAAGCCCGCAGGTTGAGAGCGAAAGATGTCGAAGGCTCATATTATTCCCATCGGGACAGGAAACGAGGTTTAAGAATTTTATTACATTATCGTAATTATCGAGAGGCTCGCCTATTCCCATCATAACTATGCTTGAGATTTTTCTGCCGCTGTCTTTTTCGGCGGTATAAATCTGTGAAAGCATTTCGGATGGAGTCAAGTTTCTTTTGAACCCTGCTATTGTCGAGGCGCAGAATTTACATCCCATTTTACAACCTACCTGAGTTGAGATGCAGATACTGTCGCCGTGGTGATAATCCATCAAAACGGTTTCTATGTGGTTTCCGTCAGAAAGTTCATAGAGGTATTTTATTGTTCCGTCGATTTTGGAACAGAGTTTTCTTACTATTTTAAGTTCGGTTATCTGAAAATTTTCGGAAAGTTTCAAGCGAAGGTCGGAAGAAAGGTTTGTCATAAGAGAAAAATCGGATACTCTTTTTATATGAAGCCACTCGAAAACCTGCTTTGCGCGGAACTTTTTTTCGCCCATATCAAGAAGTGTGGTTTCAAGGTCTGAAAGGCTCATAGAAAGAATATCAAGTTTTTCCATATCTACCTTACCCTCCTTATCTTTGCGATGAAAAATCCGTCTCCCCCGAAGTGATAGGGGAAAATTGTTGCTTTATAATTTCCGAAAGGTTCACCCATTTCTGATAAAACAGGGACACCCTCAAAGTCTTTATTATTTTCTAAGAATTTATCTATTACGTTATCGTTTTCGTCCTTTGAAAGAGAACAGGTTGAATAAACAAGTTCTCCTCCGACTCTGAGATATTTTGATGCGTTCTGAAGAATTTTCAGCTGTATCTCAGGAAGACGTTCTGTTTCTTTCAAGGGTTTATATTTTATTTCGGGTTTTTTAGAAATAACGCCGTAACCTGCGCAGACAACATCGCATAAAATCTTATCTGCCGTTGGTATTGTTTCATCGAATACCGTTGCGTCTGACACTTTTGCTTTTACAGATGTCAGAGAAAGTCTTTCTGCGCCGTTTTTTATGAGTTTAACGCGGTTTTCGTGAAGGTCGAAAGCCAAAATTTCGCCATCGTTTTCCATGATTTCTGCTATGGTGAAGGTTTTTCCGCCGGGGGCAGAACAGACATCTAAAACTGTTTCTCCCTTTTTGGCACCGAGTGCTTTTGCGCAAAGTTGCGATGCTATATCCTGAACATGAAAATATCCTTTTTTATAGAGAGGATTATTTTCTATCCCCGAAAAAGAAGATGTTATCACACAGTGAGAAAGTATTTCGGATTTGACACATTCGATGCCCATAGATTTCATTTCGGAAATGAAATCATCATCTGAAATGAGTGTATTATTGACACGCATCGTGATATTGTTTTCGTCGGCAGAAAATCCTATAAGGATTTTTTCTGTTTCTTCTTTGCCATAGTCTTTTATCCATTTTGAGATAAGTTCAGAAGGAACAGAATACTTCACTGAAAGAGAAGAAATTTCATCTTTCGGCAAAGAAAAAGTTTTATCGTTTCTTATAAAATTGCGAAGGATTGCATTTACCATTCCCTTTGCGCTTGACTTTGAAAATTCAGATGCGAGTTTAACGCTTTCGTTGACTGCTGCGTTATCGGGAACGGACGGCATATAAAGGAGCTGATAAATGCCTGTTCTTAAAATCATAAGGATTTCTTTATCGAGTTTTGAAATGGGTTTACTGAGATAAGAAGAAATGATATAATCGAGAGTTATTTTTCTTTCGATTGTTCCGTAAAAAAGTCGGCTTGTGAATTTCTTGTCGGCATCCGAAAGGTCTGAAAAAGAGCGTTCGTTATCGAGAATGATATTTGAATATGCTCCTTTTTCGACACGCAAAAGAAGTTTTACAGCGACATTTCTTGCTGACGGCATAGAAATTCTACCTCCGTAAAATTATGAGAGTTTTATTCCCTTTTCTATCTTGTTTCCTCTTAAATAATCGGCGGTTTTCATTCTCTTTCCGCCTTCTGCCTGAATTTCATCAATAGCAATACCATTATTATCACCGCAACAAACGATGAATTTATCGGCATCAACGATTTCGCCCGCAGTTCCCTTAACATTTTCTACGATATGGGATTTATAAATCTTTATACGCTTTTCGCCCATAATTGCGGTTGCGCATGGCCAATCAGAAAGCCCTCTTATCTGATTATGGATTTCTCTTGCGGTTTTATTGAAATCAATGGGGCACATATCCTTTGTAAGCATAGGAGAATATGAACTTTCGTCGTCGTTCTGTTTTACGGGTGTTACATTACCCTGCTTTATGGCGTCGATAGTTTCGATTAAAAGCTCTGCGCCTATTAAAGAAAGGCGGTCGTGAAGTTCTGATGCAGTTTCGTTTTCGCCTATTTCTGTTGACTTTTTCATCAGCATATCGCCTGTATCAAGTCCTTCTGCCATAAGCATTGTTGTTACGCCTGTTTCTTTTTCGCCGTTTAAAACACTCCACTGAATAGGGCCTGCGCCACGATATTTAGGGAGAAGTGATGCGTGGACATTCATACAATAAAGTTTCGGAACATCTAAAACTTCTTTGGGAAGAATCTTTCCGTAAGCGACAACAACTATAAGGTCGGGAGAAAGTTCCTTTAAAGTTTTAAGCGCGTTTTCAGCGTCTTCTCCTTTTTTAAGGCTTGTGGGCTGGAAAACGGGAATATTATTTTCTTCCGCTAAAACCTTTACGGGAGGGGGTGTTAGTTTATAGCCTCTTCCCTTCGGTTTATCGGGCTGTGTAAAAACTCCCGTTACTTTATTATCGCTGTCTATGAGTGCTTTAAGGCAGGGAACGGCAAAATCGGGTGTTCCCATAAAAACTATGTTCATATTCTTCCTCCGTAAAAATTATTCCATTTCATCGGGGTCGACATATTCATCGACAAGTTCTGTGAAAAGATGACCGTTTAAATGGTCGATTTCATGGCAGGCAGCCCTGCATGAAAGGTCTGAAAGAGAAACCTCAAAGAATTCCCCGTTTCTGTTCTGTGCTTTTACAACGCACTTTTTAGGTCTTTTTACATACCCGAAAACATTGGGGCATGAAAGACATCCTTCGATTTCTCTTTGTCTTCCGCTTTTTTTGATGATAACGGGGTTTATAAGTTCGAGATAGGGTTCTCCGTCTTCAATGAGGATAAGCGCAATTCTTCTGATTATTCCTACCTGTGGTGCGGCAAGACCTGCACCGTTGGAGTCTCTCAAAGTTTCGTGCATATCATCGAGAAGTGCCCATAATTTTTCGTTGAATTCAGTTACGGGTTTACAATTCTTGTTTAAGATTTCATCGCCTTTTTTAACGATATTTCTTATAGCCATTTTTATTCCTCCGTGTTAAAGACCTATATCTCCGTTGATATCAACATAAATTGAAACATTGGAGAAGTTTTTATATTCAAACATCCGCGAATAGACTTTGCTTATATAATCCCTGAAACACTTTGTGTTCTTTGTTTTTATAATAAGTTTATAGCGGTATTTTCCGTTTATTCTTCCGAGGACCGCTTTGGATGGTCCTAAAACTCTCATCGGGAAATCGGGAGTTATTTCAGAAAGTTTTCTTGCCATTTCATCGGCAAAGATTGTTGATGCGTTTTCGGCATCTTTTTCTATGAGTGAAGAAAATCCGACAACGCATATATCGCAGAAAGGTGGATATATGAGTGCTTTTCTTACTGCGATTTCCTGCTTATAGAAACCTTCGTAATTCTGGTCGGCAGAAAGGTTTAAAACATAATGGTCAGGCACGAATGTCTGTAAAATCGCCCTGCCGTGTTTTTCGCCTCTTCCGCTTCTTCCGACAACCTGAGTTATTAAAGAAAATGTTCTTTCATATCCTCTGAAATCGCCTGAGAAAAGCGCTTTATCGACAGATATTACGCCAACGAGTGTTACATTGGGAAAATCAAGTCCCTTTGCAATCATCTGCGTTCCTATCATAATATCATACTTACCCTCTGAAAATTCCCTGAATTTATTTTCATAGGAATAGCGGGAGTAGGTTGTGTCGGTATCCATACGAAGAATTCTTGCGTTGGGGAAAAGTTCACTGAGTTCGTCTTCGACTTTTTGTGTTCCCAACCCCATTTTCTTCATATGGTCGTGTCCGCAGGAAGAACATTTTTCTTCAAAAGGTGTCTGATATCCGCAATAATGGCATATGACAGTTCCGTTGGTTTTATGGTAGGTCATAGGGATATTGCAGTTAGGGCAGGAAAGCGGTTCACGGCACACGGGACAGCTGATGTAGGTATGGTATCCCCTTCTGTTCAAAAGAAGGATTGTCTGTTCGCCATGTTCTAAATTATAGTTTATTTCTTCGCATAATGTATCGCTGAAATTCGAGATATTCCCCGATGACATTTCATCGCCCATATCGACAATTTTTACATCGGGAAGAACAGAGCCTGTGTATCTGTCCTTCATTTTTATAAGTGAAAAACGGTTTTCCTCTGCAAAATAGAAGCTTTCGACAGACGGAGTTGCTGACGCCATAACAAGAACGCTGTTATGCATTCCGCATCTTTTTATCGCAACATCACGTGCGTGATAGCGCGGTGACATTTCGGATTTATAGGTACGTTCGTCTTCTTCGTCCATAATTATAAGTCCGATATTTTTTAAAGGTGCGAAAACAGCACTTCTCGTTCCGATAACTATTTTTGCATCGCCGTTTTG
>JAFXHL010000089.1 GCA_017536405.1 Oscillospiraceae bacterium | reverse complement strand
TCAGGGAGATGAAGCTGTTTAACGGGAATTCTCTTCAAAGGAGAGTACATATATTTAGGGCAACTGAAATCAGCCTTTACCATGCCTCTTTTTTCACAAAGAACCATATTGCCGTCTTTAGCGCGTGCACCGAAATGACAATACTGACACTGAGGGGGGATATCGTTACCGAATAATTTTTTCTTAGCCATAGCAAACACCCTTTCATAAAATGTTCATCTATAAAAATTATATCACATATTTTTTCTCTTTGCAACAGTTTTTTTATCCCATAAAAGATATATTATCATTATTATTAAAATTATTGATGGCAAAACAGAATTTTCTCTTGAACCTATATAAATAGCCTCTTTAGATACTGTAATGCTTATAAACTTTACAGCGATTTCTGATACAATCGCCGATAAAAATGCGATTATAATCCTTGAAATAAAAAAATATTTAAGAGAAAATCTGTCTTTTACGATTGCTTTTATCTGCATTATTACAGATATTCCTCCAAATGAGAATAAGGCTGTTATAAACGGCAGAAATCTGAATATATCTTTTTTAAAGTCTGTAAGTGTTGTTATTTCGATCAAAGAATTTGTTATGACAGATATATTTTCATTTACACCTATTTCTGAAAATAAAATATCCACAAAAGCTATTATAACCGATGAAAAAATAATCATAATACAGATTTTAAAAAGCGATACAGCAGATGATTCCACAGATGAAATAATGGTTTCAGAAGAGATTTTTATTTTATATTCGGACTTATTATCATATTGAACTTTTGCGAAAAATCCTGAAATTACAGCAAATAGAATTGTAGATACAGCTATCGAAAGATATATTATAATCCCTGCTTTTTTTGACGAATATAATACAGAAGAAATTCCCATAACAAAGGCGGGGGAAGGCATATAGCAGAAAGACAACATTCTTTCTGCTTCTTTTTTGGATATTTCGTTATTATCATAAAGTTCAGCAAGATTTTTCGCACCAACAGGATATCCACCAGTAAAACTCATTAAAAATACCGAAAATAAGTTTTCGTTTATATGTAATATATATCTTGAAATCAGTCTGAAAGGTCTGCTGAAATACTTATGCAGACCGCTTTTTATTATTACCGAGGAAATCACCATAAAGGCAAATAACGACGGGATTACAACTTTGATGCACCTTTCAACAGAGTTGATAATAGCTGATGATATTTTTTCCGAATATATGAGTGTCAGAATTGAAATTCCTGTAATAAAAACAGATATAACTATATTTTTAAGATGTTTCATATCATTTCTCCCGATAAAGTATATAAAAGCCTATATTCTAATATATATTTATATACAGGAGATGAGCAGACTATGAAAAAAGAAAACAATCTGAAATATTATCTGAGAAAAAATTTTTATCTTGATACAACAGTTTCAATAAATGATAACAGAGAGGTTATAGTTGAGAATTGTAAGAAAATACTCGAATATAACGATATATTCATAAAAATATCAACGTCAACCGTAACTTTTCAGATATGGGGAAATAATCTCAGAATTAAAAATTATGAGGATAAGGGACTTATAATCGAGGGCGTTATATCGAGTATTGAATTTTTATAGAGGTGTTGCAATTTGTTCAGAACTTTAAGAGGAGTTATGAAACTCGAAATTTCAGGATATGGTTATGAAAAACTGCTTAATGATATGAATGAAAATTCAATTTCTTGTTTTAATGTAAAATCAGAAAAAGAAAATCTATATCTTGAAATATATAAAAAGAATCTTTCCATGATAAAGAATATATGCGAAAAACACAATCTTGAAATAAAACTTTTATCTCAGAAAGGAATTATATTCAGAATACTCAGATACAGTAAAAGATACGGAATTATAGCTGGGATATTATTATTTTTGGTTATATCATTTTTTCTTTCAAATATAGTTCTTAAAATCGATATAAACGGCAATGAAAATGTTTCTGATGAAAAAATTATTGATTTTCTTAAAAGAAACGGAATTGATTACTGGTCTTTTATTCCTGAAATTGATATGGATAATATGGGAAGAAAACTTTATATAGAATTTGATGAAATTTCCTGGGCAACAGTGAGAAATTCAGGCGGAATTTTAATAGTTGATATCCGTGAGGGAACAGATAAACCCTATATGGTTCCGATAAATCAGAAATGCAATGTTATATCGGATAAAGATGCACAGATAGTAAAAATAAAAGTTTATAGCGGAACTCCTGTTGTTGCCGAAGGAGATGGTGTCGCTAAGGGAGATGTTCTTATAAGCGGAATTGTTACCGATAAATTCGGAAAATCCCAGGCGGTAAGGGCAGATGGGGAAATAACTGCAAGATATACAGAAGAAGTGTGTTTTTATCAGCCACTCGAATCTGTTTCTTTAACAGAATGCGGTAAAATAGAGAATAAATCTTTTTCTTTATGGGGAAAGAAATTGTATAGAAAAAACAATATCCCTGAAGATAAAATGATTAAAACTGTATCGAGAACAAAAGATTTTTCGATTTTTGGCATAAAACTTCCGATGGGAATATCAACCGATACATATTATCTTTATGAATATAAGGAGATGATCGATACCCCGATTTACGCAGAAGAAAAATGTATCGAAAAAATCAAGGATTACGAAGAAATATTCTATTCTGACAAAATAATATATAACAAAGAAGTTATCAAAGAAAACGACAGTAAAGGTGTAAAAATCCGTGTTATATATACAATAGATAGCAAAATAGGTGTAAAACAGAATATAATCGTCTGATTTTTTTGAAAAAATACTGTTCAAGTATAAAATAATATGGTATAATTATTTATATATGTGATGTTGAAAGGGTGAACCGATGTCTGAAAAAATAATAAAGATTGAAGATACAGGAGAGATGCATTCTCTTTTAGGAGATTTCGATGAAAACGTAAACCTTATTCAAAAGCATTATAATGTTAATATTTTAAGTCGCGGGGAAGACCTCAAAATAAGCGGTAATGATGCAGATGTTTCTCTTGCTTTTGCCTGTATTGATGTTCTTCTCAGCAAAATAAGAAACGGCGATACCATAGGAGAACAGGAAGTAAGATATGTATTCTCTATGGTTGATGAAGGTATTCATAAAGAAATAAAGACTATTTCAAACAATAATGTATGCGTTACATCAACAGGTAAAACCGTAAAGCCTAAAACTATCGGTCAGCAGAAATATATAGACGCAATAAAATCAAATACAATAGTATTCGGAGTAGGTCCTGCAGGAACGGGTAAAACATACCTCGCCGTTGCTATGGCAGTAAAAGCCATGCGTTCTCATGAAGTCAATAAAATCATACTTACAAGACCAGCAGTTGAAGCAGGAGAAAAATTGGGTTTTTTACCCGGTGACCTTCAGGAAAAGGTTGACCCTTATTTAAGGCCTTTATATGACTCTCTTTTTGAGATGTTCGGCGCTGATACATTCACAAGACTTCTCGAAAAGGGAAGTATAGAAGTAGCGCCCCTTGCTTATATGCGCGGAAGAACTCTTGATGATGCCTTTATTATTCTTGATGAAGCGCAGAATACGACTTGTGAACAGATAAAGATGTTTTTAACAAGACTTGGTTTCAACAGTAAGATAGTAATAACAGGCGATATAACTCAGATAGACCTTCCTGATAAAAGAAAATCAGGGCTTATAGAAGCAACGAAAGTTCTCAAAGATGTAGAAGATATTAAAGTAATAAAATTCACAGATGTCGATGTAGTGAGACATAAACTTGTTCAGGATATTATAAGAGCTTATGAAAAATACAATTCAGAAAGGAACGACAGCGATGCCTAAGGTTAAGGTGTATGTAAGAAACAATCAGAAAGACGTTAAAGTTCCGACAGGGATAAGACTTTTGATAAGAAAATGTTGTCAGGCAGTTCTTAAAAGCGAAGGTTTTGATAAAGACGCCGAAGTGAGTGTTTCATTTGTGAGTAACGATGATATAAAATCGCTAAATAAAATGTATCGTGATAAGGATAGAGTAACAGATGTTCTTTCTTTCCCTTTATCCGATGACGGAAGATACGATATAAATAACGAAACAGGAATGTGCCTTTTAGGAGATGTTGTTATATCTTTACAGACAGCTATGTCTCAGGCTGAAATGTATGGTCATTCTCTTGAAAGAGAAATAGGATTCTTGACAGTTCATTCAATGTTACATCTTTTAGGATATGACCACGAAACTTCTCCTCTTGATGAAACTATTATGATGGAAAAACAGGAAGAAATACTCGAAAGTCTCGGAATTTCAAGAGACAGCACATTTACAGAAAACAAGGAAACGGTATAATTATGGGAAGCAAAAATGTTTTTGTAACAATTATAGGAAGAGCGAATGTAGGAAAATCATCACTTCTCAACGCGCTTGTCGGTGAAAAAATCGCTATGGTAAGCGATAAACCACAGACAACAAGAACGAGAATATCAGGTGTTCTTACAAAAGACGAAACGCAGTATGTTTTTATGGATACTCCGGGAATTCAGTATAAAACCAAGAATAAACTCGGTGAACATATGAATAATACAGTCAAACATTCTGTTGTTGATATCGATGCTGTTATTTTCATAATTGATGTTTCCAAAAAGATAGGCGAACAGGACAAGCTTATAGCCGAAAAAATAAAAAACAGCCGTTCTCCCGTAATACTTGTACTTAATAAAACAGACCTTGTTGAAAAGAAGGTAATTGCCGAAAAAATAAAGGAAATTTCTGAACTTTATGATTTTTCTGCCATTATTCCTATAAGTGCAAAGAATAACGACGGAACAGAACTTGTTCTTGAAGAAGTTTCTAAATACGCAAACGAAGGACCGCATTTCTTTCCTGATGATGCTATTACTAATCAGAACGAGCGTGTTCTTGCTGCTGAAATAATAAGAGAAAAACTTCTTATTCTTCTTAATGACGAAATTCCTCATGGAATTGCAGTTACAGTTGAAGAAATGAAAGAACGTAACGATAAAGACCTTTTGGACATTCAGGCAACAATATTCTGTGAAAGAGATTCGCATAAAGGAATTATTATTGGTAAAAACGGTAGTATGCTTAAAAAAATCGGTTCTCTTGCAAGGCAGGAGCTTGAAGAATTTTTCAGAATAAAAGTAAATCTTCAGTGTTGGATAAAGGTTAAGGAAGACTGGAGAAACAGAGAAGGAATTATAAAGAATTTCGGACTTGATTTCAGGAAATAATTACTGATTATAACTTTCCTCATCGGTGTTATACTTTTAATGTATAACATTTTGGAGGTGAGTTTTAATGGATGAATTATGGGATGCATTCTGTAAAAGCGGAAAAATATCCGATTATCTGAAATACAGAGAGTCTGTTTCTGATATTTCTATATCTGATGAGGAATTAAAAAATGCTGATAACAACATACGGAATAGTAATCAGAGAGCGTAATGTAGGCGAAAATGATAAGTTCATAGATGTTCTTACAAGCGATCTGGGTGTTATTGAACTATCCGCAAAGGGTGTAAAGAAAATAACCAGTAAAAGTTTTTCTTCCGCACAACTCTTTGCATATTCAAAATTCTGTCTTAACAAGAAAAACGACAGATACTATATCAATAGTGCCGAACCTGTCCGAATATTTTATGATATACGCCTTGATGTAGAGAATTTTGCTCTTGCTTCTTATTTCTGTGATATTATTCTTCACACAATAACATCAGAACAGAGCGCAAATTCGGTAACAAGACTTTTTCTGAACACTCTGCATTTTCTCGAAAAGGGAAATCATAAAAGAGAACTTTTGAAATCTGTATTTGAATTAAGGCTTATGTCAGATATAGGAATGATGCCTGATATACTCGCTTGTCATTCCTGCCTTTGTTATCAGACACCTATGATGTACTTTAAAATCAGAAAGGGAACTATATTCTGTGAAAACTGTTAT
>JAFXHL010000088.1 GCA_017536405.1 Oscillospiraceae bacterium | reverse complement strand
TATTTCGCTTACAGCCTGTTTTCTTGAAAAAGAGAATGACAATACAGAAATTTCGGTTTCACCTATTCTGATAGTGTCTTTTATATCACCTACCGAATAGTTGAGCTTTAAAGAAAAATTATAACAAAGTCTGTCAAGCTTTTTTTCATAGAAAAGGTCCGATGCCTTTATGCTTTTTACAGAAAGGTCTGAAGCCATAATCGTTTCGGGAATTTTTGATGCGAGAGAAAGAATTTTTCCTCCACTGAAATTTGAGGGAGTATAAAAAGAAATTTCTGCTTCAGCCTCAGATTCGGCTTCATCTGTTTTAATCCCCGTTATGCCGACTGTTATGAAACAATCGTTAAGCCTTGCTATAAGATCCACACCGAACTGATGATAAGAGGGGATTTTTGTCTTTGATAAAACAGAAATTATATCGTTTGCAAGAACATAAAAACTCATTTAAACCCCTCCTTTAACGGACATAAAAACAAAGTCGTTTATGGGTTTTTCGATAAGATAACCCTTACAGAGTTTTTCCTGTTCATAAATCATCTTCTTTGCCATTTCGAGTCTGTAACTTCCTTTATCCGAAGAAATAACACCTCCGCCATCCGATACCATAGGAATGCCGTTTGCTGTTTCTTTTTCGATAAGATAAAGATTAGCGTAAAGTGCAACTAAATATTCAACTTCTTCTCTTAACATATCTTCGTTTCTTATGATTCTTGACTTTATGAAAGAAACCGCCCTTTCTATCAGAAAAGAATTCTTTTCAGCCGATGTATCAGAGATGTTTTCAAAAAGAATGTAAATCTGTTCCATATCCATTTCTATCTTCCTCTTTTCATCATATAGGGTGAGTTGTCATCGTGAGAATTCACACTATCGGGATTTTTAATCTTCTTTGTCTTTTTTTCTAAAGTTTCACAAAGAGAAGAAAGTTCCGTCTCAGACATATTCTTTATGTCTGAATTATCGCCCGTTAAAAAACAGAGCCTTGTTGCTTTTTTTAAAAGTTCTTCGTTTTCAGAGCTTTTTGTAACGCCTGCATTTACCTGTGCGGGAACAGCGACAAAACTCCATTCATAAGCGTCTGAAATATCAGAAAGAGTAAAGTAACACTCTTTATCACCATACTTCTTTCCGCCTCTGTGACTGCATGAAGAAGAAAGTGTATCAGAAGAACATACAGAACAGATTCTCTTTTCCGCCCTGCATGAAACGCTGACTTCCTTTTTTATTCCGCCCTCGATTTCTTTTATGAGGTCTTCGTTTGACTTTGTTCTTACCATATAGGCTGTCGCTTTAAGACAGGTATAGACCTCTCCCGACTTTGTTATCTTCGTTTCGTCAGAAACAATTTCTGTGTCGAAAATTCTCGCCGTCTGGTTGGATGTTTTTGCGTTGTGGTCAAAAATTCCCGTTTTTCCGATAAAGAGTTTTTTCATCTCCGAAAGCGCAGAAAGAGAGAATTTTTCATTATCCCTGTCGGTTTCGTTATCACAGAGTATTACCGAAAATATGTAGACTTCGTCTTCTTTGAATTCGCGTCTTGTAAATTCATTCAGCTTTTTGAGTAAATTGTTTTCCAAATTTATTACCTCCTGTATTTTTATATTTACCCCGACTTCCGAACGGAAGTCAGGGTAAAAGTTACTTTTTACGCAATTTCGAGAACTCTTACAGCCTCAGGGATAATCTTTGCGAAACCTGTTGTAACAGAAACCGCAATAGTTTCAACCTGTCTGCCGATAAGCTTGTCTGTTTCGAGAACGATGTCAGAGCCGTTAATCATTTCGAGAGCACAGGTTCTGTCAAGACCAACGATTGTGCCGTCTGCTACCGCGTCAGACTTTATGAGTTTAGCGCCGAAAGGTGTCTTTACTGCGCCTGTTGACATAAAGTCGCCTGAAGCGTTCTTCATCTGTTCGAATGAGAGGATTTCAGCCATTGTTTCGGGCTTTGCGATGATAGTTGTCATATCATATGAGCCGAATTTTCCCCAGAACTTAGCGAGTTCGGAATAAGTGAAAGTACCTTCTGTTGTATCCGCAGTAACGCCTTCTGTAAGAACACCTACCGCCTGAGCAAAAATTGCGTTTGCAATCTGAGCACCTATAGACATAAGTGAAACAGAAAGAACATCAAGACGCTGATTTCTGATTGTTTCATAAGTAGTTGAAATACTTCTGCCGAATTTAGACATTGAAACGAGTGATGATGAAAGCTTAATAGCTGTTTCGGGGAGGTTTTCGCCTTCCATAACAGCAGATGAATAAGGCTTGTTTTCTTCTGCAACGATAGAAATGCCTCTGCAATCTGTTGCGTTTGTGCTTGTTCTTGCAGCAACGATTTCTGAAAGTGCTGATGAATTCATACCTGCCCTGATAGCACGTTTTACGAATTCAGGGAAAAGCACAGCGCTTTCTGTTGTAAGGAAGAACTTTTCAACTGTGTCGCAGTTTTCACCGCTTACCTTGATGTCAAAACGCTTGAGCTGTCTTTCATAAGCGTCAAGACCCGAAAGTTCTGTATCTGTGTAGTTTGTATCGGGGTCGAGTTCAGCGAGTGCTTCTGAAAAAGATTTGCCCGAAAGATTATAAAGTCCCTTGTCAAGTTTTACTGAATTATACATTGTTCATTTCTCCTTTTAATCTGTTTTCAATTTCTTCTGCCTCGGCATTTTTAAGTCTTGCCTCAGCGAGTTCTTTTTCGTCCTGAAGATTTATGTTATCCCATAAAACTTCTGTTTTAGCGTCAAGACCTAAAATCGCAAGATAGCTTTCGCATATCTTCACTATGACGGGTGTTAAAAGACGCCTGTAATAGCAGAGTTCAGATGTTAAGATGTCAGCCTGCTGAGATGACATTCTTTCTGTTGTTGACCATGAAAGTCCGAGTAAAAACGGAGGTATGGAAAGTTTCGCAACAATCTGTTCTAAAAGCTGTCTTACAGGGATTTCTGTGTCGATTATCTGATTATCAGCGCCGATGACCTTTATATCAACATCGCCGACAGCCACAAAATCCCTTACCTCTCCGTTTCTTGAGGCGTTCATTCCGTCGCTCCATTCCTTCGCTATCTGTTCCGCTCTTTCTCTTGCCGATGAAATATCGGTTTCGCTCTGTGGCTTATATGTCACTGCATAGCGGACATTTCCAACTCTGTCAAAATTCTGACCGATACTTTCATAAATTCTCATAAGAATTCTTGAAAGATAGGGAAGTCCCGAAAGGACAGATTTTCCATAAGGGTTGTCACCCTTGGGAGAGAGTGCTGTGAAAAGAATAAGCGATGGATTTTTAACGGGAATTTTCTTTCCGCCGTTCTTTATAAAATAAACGGGGTTGTATTTTTTATCGGAAGCCACTTCAACGCATGACGGATTTATGTTTCTTAAACATGAAATTTCATTCATATCATCAGAAAGAATAATCTCACCCGCAGCGTTGCCATAGGTTATAAGACTATCTAAATATGAGTCGATAAACGACTGCAAAGACACTCCCGAAAGTCCTACTCTTACGCTGTTTACAAAATCGTCAACAAGCCTCTGATATCTTTCATCCGAACAGATAACTTTAAAACCGCCCGTTAAACGAACTGTTTTTGTAACAGCCGCGTCGATTATCGGAACAGCCTCTCTCAAAGCGTCATAAAGCCTGTAATCTGCTCTTTCATCGGGCAGAATGAGGTTTTTTCCCATAACGCCTCTCTGCGAATTTGTAGCGACAAAATTTTCTTTGCTTTTCTTGAAAAGTTTTATTTTGCTCACCTCTTTTATTTAGTTTCTTGAAAGTGAGGCGACGAAAAATCCGTCATCCCCACTATTATTTTTGATAACAGCGTTTACAAAATACCGGATATCGTCCATAGCGTGATCGTTTGTCTTTAAGGGTGTATCCCCACCGCTTTTTTCATCCCAGCAATAAAGATGAAATTCTTTTATTGCCGAAGTGCATGATGGAGAGAAGAAAATCTTTCCCTCTGAAAGAGCGTTTGCGACCCTTCTTATTCCATTGAGAACATTGTTATCGGCAGCCTTTACTTTAAATTTCCCGTGCCTTCTGATACACTCCATAAAACTTGCGGCAGAAGGGTCGACTATGATAAAATCAGGGCTTACTCCCATACAGAGTTTTTCGAGCGCGGCGTAATGCTCTTCGTCTGTTCTTTGCTGCCCCGTTTCTTTTGAGGCATAGTAGTATTCCCTTAGTCTGAACCACTTTCCGTCATAAAGTCCCCAGAGTCCTATCGAGGTAGGATTTACTGTTCCGTAATCGGCTGAAACGACATATCTTTCACATTTTCCGTCGGGCTCTTTTATGTGTTTTTCAGAGAACATCGGATAGATAAGCCCCGATGCCGTAACCCATTCACCAAGAACAAATCTTTTATAGAATGTTCCCGAATAGAGTGTTTCATAGCGCTTTAAAACCCTTTGCGATAACGAGGGATTATCGGACATTTCAAAATGAAGATACAAAAGGTTTTTCTCTTTCGCTTTTTTTATCCACTCTCTGTAAAACCAGTGATAAGGCCCTTCGGGGTTACAGTTAAACCACATCTTTGAGTTTTTTAGCGAACATCTTGCAACTGCCTGTTCAACGAATGAGCGTGGCATCAAAGCAACTTCATCGAAAAAAACTCCGCCTAAGGTCATCCCCTGAATAAGAGAAGCCGAACTTTCATCTTTTCCGCCGAAAAACCAGAATCGGTTTTTCCGTTCTCCTAAAAATACATCAAAATAGTTTTTCGAAACCTTTTCGTCAACTATCATTCCGACAGAGGAAATCTGCCCCTTTATTGCCGAAAGAACATTTCTTTTGACAGATGTTATCGTTTTTCCGCAGAGGGCAAAATCGGTGTTTTCAATAGACGCCATAGCCCAACTGATAAACCCAAGCCCCATTGAAAGCGTTTTTCCGCTTCTTACAGCGCCGTCACAGATAATTCCGTCATAGCGTGAATCTTTCCACCATAAAAGAGCTTTCAGTTGTTTATCGGAAAATCTCATATTCTATCATCTTCATCCTCGTTTTCGGGGCAGTAAGCCGAAGATAATGCAGAGATAAAACTTTCAGCCTTGTTTTTTTCAGAACCGTTTTTCTCGATTTCGTATAAAAGCTTCAACGCTTCGATTTTGCTTATAAGTTTTATTTCTGTTCCTTTTCCGTCAACCTTTTTTATTTCAGAAACTGAAAAAAGGTCATAGGATTTTATCTCGCCTGTGTCTGAAAAGACAGTCTCGACGGCATCGTTGTTAGCCCCGAAAATAATTCGTCTGAGTGCGACTTTTATATCGTCAATACTGTTTCCCGATATAAATTCGCGCTGTTTTGTTATGAGTTTTCGTGCGGGCGCTTTCGCTAAAATTCCGCATCCTTTTTCAAACGCGTCATCGTGAGAAAACCCTGCTTTTTCTGCCGATAAAGAAATATCTCCCGTTTCGGCAAAATAATAGCAGAATAGTTTTTCTTCTCTTTTAAGACCTATCTGCATCTTCATCACTTTCCTTTCTTTATGTGAAAAAATATGTCGTTGTGAGGGTGTTTTCAAAACACCTCTCACTTAAAGCGACAAAACTAAAAAAAGTTGTACTTCGGCGTACAACTTTTTAAAAAATATTTTTTCACTTCTCTTTTTTGAACAAAAACAAATAATTATTTTTATGCAACAAAAACAAAAAGCGCCATAGAAAATCTATGACGCTTTTTTATTTAAAATAGTATCTTACTTAGACTTGTTAAGACAGAACTTTACAAGACAGAGTGTTCCGACGATAAGACCTGCACCGAGAACAAGACAGATAACCGCGTTCTGAACAAATCCTGCAACGAGGAAACATACAAAGCTGATAACAGCAACTGTTATTGCGTATGGAAGCTGTGTTGCAACGTGGTTGACGTGTAAGCACTGTGCACCTGCTGATGACATGATTGTTGTGTCGCTTATGGGTGAACAATGGTCGCCACAGACAGCGCCTGCAAGACAAGCTGACATTCCTATAAAGAGGAGAGGATTTGAAACATCGAACATACTGCATACAATGGGGATAAGGATACCGAATGTTCCCCATGATGTTCCTGTTGCGAATGCGAGAAGTGTTGCAACTATGAATATAACAGCGGGGAGGAATTTATCAAGGTTTCCTGCGTTGTTTACCATAAGTGCTTCAACGAATTCCTTTGAACCTAAAAGGTCGTTTGAGATGTTTTTGAGTGATGTTGCCATAGTAAGAATAAGTATTGCGGGAACCATAGCAAAGAATCCCTTGGGGATACATTCCATAGCATCCTTGAATGTCATAAGTCCACGACAGATAACATAGCCTATGAGAAGAACAAGAACGATAACAGCGCCCCATGCAAGACCTACGGTTGCGTCTGTATTAGCGAAAGATTCAATGAAGTTTCCTGCGAGTGCGGGGTCATCGCCGAAGAAACCACCGACATAGATGAGCGCGAAAACGCTTACTGCGATAAGAACGATAACGGGAAGGATAAGGTCTATTACTTTGCCCTTGGGATTAGGGTTATCAGAAACCGCTTCAACTCTTTCTTCTGATGAGAAAAGGTCGCCCTTTTCTACTGCATTTCTTTCGTGTTTGAGCATAGGGCCGTAGTCAGCCTTCATTGCAACGAGCATAATGATGAAGAAGAGTGTTAAAAGTGAATAGAAGTT
>JAFXHL010000087.1 GCA_017536405.1 Oscillospiraceae bacterium | reverse complement strand
TTGATAGCTTCAAATCCGGGAGCGAGGAGTTTTCTGGGGTCAAAGCCCTTACCCTGAAGATCCTTACCATCTTCAACATACTTTCTTGTTGCAGCCTGGAATGCGAGCTGACATTCTGTATTAACATTGATCTTAGCAACGCCGAGTGAGATTGCCTTCTTGATCATATCCTCGGGGATACCTGTACCGCCGTGAAGAACGAGAGGCATATCGCCAACCTTTTCTTTAACTGCTGCGAGTGTTTCAAATGAAAGACCAGCCCAGTTTTCAGGATATTTACCATGGATATTACCGATACCAGCAGCGAGCATTGTTACACCGAGATCAGCAATCATCTTGCATTCATCGGGATCAGCACATTCACCAGCGCCAACAACGCCGTCTTCTTCACCGCCGATTGAACCAACTTCTGCTTCGATTGAAAGACCCTTATCGTTGCAGATGCCAACGAGTTCCTTTGTCTTTGCAACGTTTTCATCAATAGGATAGTGTGAACCATCGAACATTACTGATGAAAATCCTGCTTCGATGCAAGCCTTCGCACCTTCGTATGAACCGTGGTCAAGGTGAAGAGCAACAGGAACTGTGATTCCGAGTTCTTCGAGCATTCCGTTAACCATACCAACTACTGTCTTGTAACCACACATATACTTTCCTGCACCCTCAGATACACCGAGAATAACGGGAGATTTAAGTTCTTCAGCTGTAAGAAGTATAGCCTTTGTCCATTCAAGGTTATTGATATTGAACTGACCTACGGCATATTTGCCTTCTCTTGCTTTTGTAAGCATTTCCTTTGCTGATACTAACATAGTTTTATACCTCCATAAAATAAATCATAAGGGACATCCCTTTAAATAACATGTCAATATTTTAACATATTTTCAGACTGATTGCAATAGATTGTAAGAATATAAACAGAAAATTTACAATATTTATTTCAGTTTCTTTACATTAGCCATACAATCCATTACCTCATCATAATTCGGCATTGACTTTATTCCGCCGTATTTGGCAGATGTCAGAGCGCCACAGGCATTCGCAAAATCAGCAAATTCAATATAATCGCGTATCGTCATATCACTGAAGGCCTTTTCGCTTTCAGACAGTTTATAGAGGAAAGCACCGAAGAAACTGTCCCCCGCACCAAGAGTATCAATTACATTTACATCATATGTCGGCAATACTTCTATTCCGCCTTTGCCTGCAACTATACATCCTCTGGGTCCTTGTGTTACTATAACGACCTTGACGCCCATTTTTATAAGAACCGCTATTCCCTGTATAAGTTTTTCACTATCGGTAAGCATACGCATTTCATCTTCCGAAAGTTTGAGAATGTCAACATACTGAAGAACACTCTTCATAGCATCAATAGCGCTTTCCTCTGATGTCCAGAGGCTTTCGCGATAATTAGGGTCATAAGATATAATCTTTCCCTTTGACTTAGCATATTCAACCGCTCTTGTAACCGCAGACCTTGATGGCTCATCGGTAAGAGAAAGTGAACCGAAATGGAAAATTTCACAGTCATCTATAAGATTAAAATCAACCTCAGAATAGTTTATAAGAGTATCTGCACCGGGATTTCTATAAAAATTATATGTTCTCTTTCCTTCTTCATCAGCACCGATAAAAGCAAGTGTTGTTGCTGCTTTTTCATCTATTATAAGCCCTTTGGCATTAACATTGTTTTCAGCAAACATTTCTTTAAGAAACATTCCGAACTTGTCCTTACCGACTTTTCCGATAAAACCACAGTCACCGCCGAGTTTACTTGCCTGAACAGCAACATTGGCAGGAGAACCGCCTGCATTCTGCTGAACAACATTCTTTTCCCCTTCAACTTCTATGGGTGTAAAGTCTATAAGAACTTCACCCATTGCAATTATTTTTGGCATTTTATCATCTCCAGAACATAATCAACTTAATTATATTATATATCATAACATTTTTTTGTCAACACTCACAAGAAATTTTGTGTATATTGCATTTATGTTTTTCAAATAATTTTAAAGAGGTGTATATATGAATTTACTTTGTCCCATAGTTTCCGGATTGCTTACAGCATTTTCTTTTTCTTCTGATAAAAATGCTTTCTTGGTATTTTTATCGCTTATACCATTATTCCATTCAATCAGAAAAACCAAAAGAAAATTCCTATATATGTTTATATACGCAAGTGTCCTGCATCTGACATCTGTATCGTGGATTGTAAATGCAACAGAATTCCTTCCGTTTGAAAAAGAAAAGAATTTTATTTTTCTGTTATTATTCCTTATTGTTATTGCAGTTGCAGAAGGAGTTATCATAGCGTTTCCGTTCATATTCTGGGAAAATGTAAGAAAAAATGATACCTGCGATATATTTTCGTTTTCAGCATTATATATATTGGGGGAATTTATTCAGGAATATATCCCGTATATATCTTTTCCGTGGATAAGACTTTCTGCTGTTGTTGCGCAAAAAGAAATTATCATTCAGAGTGCCTCTCTTTTAGGAGGATTATTTGTATCATTTATCATAGCTTCAATAAACGGGCTGATTTGCGTTATACTTGAAAATCTCATTTTTAAAAAACAAATTCATATTCCGATAATATTTCTTTCGCTGATATTATGTTTCGATATAGTTTTTGGTGCTACAAGAATAAAAACTTTAAATTATAAAGAAGATACTGCTGTTTTGCTTGTTCAAGGAAATTTTTCAGGAGAAGAAAAAAGAACATTTGATAAAAATGAAATTACAGAAAAATATCTAAGACTTTCGTATAATAATCTTTCGCCCGATGTAAAACTTGTTATTTTTCCCGAAACCGCTATGCCCTTTTCTTTCAATGAGCACAACGACGGAACAAAAACTGTTTCAAAATTCGCAAGAAAAAACGATGTAACGATACTTACAGGCATATGCACATATGAAGAGGAAAAAATATTCAATTCAGCGGTAGCGTTCTATCCCGACGGAACCTTTTCAGAAGCCTATTCCAAAAGGATACTTGTCCCCTTCGGAGAAAAGATATGGTTTTATGATACACTTTTAAAAATCATGCCTGATGTCTTCGGCGAAATGTCAACATTTACGGAAGGAACAAGCCCGTTGCCCATAGAGACAGAAATCGGAAAAATCGGAGTTGTTATCTGCTATGAATCGATTTATCCGAGAATAGCAAGAAGTACGGTAAGAAACGATGCTGAAATAATATCCATAATAAGCAACGACTCGTGGTTCGGAGAAAGCAATGCTATGTATCAGCACCACAATCACGCAATCCTACGGGCCGTTGAAAATAACAGATATGTTTTAAGAGTAAGCAGTACAGGAGTCACATCGGTAATATCACCGACAGGAGAAATAACAGACTACGCAGAGCCTTTCAAAGAAGAAACACTGAAAGCATATGTAACAACCATAAAGAAAAGAAGTCTGTATTCAATAATCGGAGACATAATAATTATCCCATCTGCAACAATTTTTATATATTCGGTTATTTTATACTTCCTTCAAGGTAATAAGAAGCTTCCATATCCGCAACATTGAGTGCAAAAGCAAGCGGATACATTTCGAACACCTTGCCTATTGTATTTTTATCTTCAATTCCTGAAAACCCCATATGATATCTTATCGCAAAAGCTTCCTCTCGGGTAAGACGCATAAATCCGTTGATTATGTAAACAGATTTTTCTCCGTGGCCATAAGGCATCTGGTCATCAATAGCATAATAAGGGACTTTTTCCCATACACCTGCTTCGTTCTTTGCGTTACGATAATCTGTTTTATAGAAATTTATCTTGCAGACATCGTGAAGCAAAGCAACTGTTGCGATAGTAGAATCGGAGAAATTCATATTGTATACTTCTTTTGTGCGAGGTCTTTTAAGATAATCATCAAGGCATTTATAAACATTTATGCTGTGTTCTACAAGTCCGCCTTCATACGAACCGTGAAATCTAGTACTTGCGGGTGCTGTAAAGAAATCGCTCTGAGAAGACAAGAGATATTCAAGCATTTTATCTGCACCCTCACGATTGATTTTTTCTTTGTAAATAGAAATAAATTCTTCTTTTAAAGACATATTATTCGTTCTCCTTTATTTCGTAATCCCGAAGATAAATCTTCAATTTATTCTTTACTATTTCTTTGTATGTTTCATCTTTAACGCTATCGTAATTCCATAACGAATCAAGATTAACTTCTTCAATCTTTTCAAATTGAGATAAATATTCATTAATACCTAAAAGTGTATTAATCTCTTCTTTGTTGTAATATCCATCCTCTACTTTGTTACCCATAAAAGAAATATCTTTATACCAATACTTTTCTCCATCCCATATACCAGTATATTCTCCGACACATTCAGATTCAATTTGACTATCATTTATTCTATACACCCATAAATAAAATTTATCCCCTATGTCTGTTCCGTTATAGATAATATAAGTTTCTCCGAAATAAAAGTATTCGTCTGAATTGCTATCATAATATAGTGTCAGCATATTCGAAGTATCGGTTACTGTATCTGCACTTAATTCTCCTATAATTTCTCCATCAAGAGTATATAGATAGTAACTACAGAAATAATCCCCTTCTAAAATTTCTACCAATTCAGGAGTACCATTTCTGTCAAAATCATAAAAACAGCCATTATATATTCGATTTTGTTTAATAAACTCAATTATATTTTCTAATTTATCATCTGGATTTATTGTTGGTTTATCCAGATCTTCAAATTTCGTTTCAACCATACTCTCCTCATAGGAAGTGATGACATTTTCAACAGGTTTTGACGTTTGTTCTTTCTTACAAGCGGTAAAAATGCCTGCTGACAAAGTAACAACAAGAAAAATCAAAATTGATTTCTGTGCTTGGATTTTCATAAATTCCTCCCTATGTCATGCATACAAATCTTTAAAATAAATTATAGCATAATATTTTCCTGTTTACAACAATTTTGTATTTTATCGTTTGCACTCTTTATTTCGACAAAAAAATATGTTATAATCTCATTATACTAAAATGTAATGAGGAATAAAAATGAAATACATTGTTTTTGACCTTGAATGGAATATGCCTTTTTCTGCTCAGAATATGGTTAAAGAGCCATCTATGCTGAGAGGGGAAATTTTTGAAATCGGTGCTGTCAAACTTGATGAAGATTTCAAAATCGAAGACAAATTCAAGGCTAATATAAAACCGACATACTATAAGAAAATGCACTATGCCGTTGCGAAACTGACGAAAATCAAAACCTCCCAACTCAATTCGTATCCAAAAACATTCAGGCAGGTTTTTTCAGATTTCAAAAAATGGTGTGGAGAAGATTTTGCTTTTATAACCTGGGGAAACGATGATATACTCGTTCTTGAAGAAAACATAGTCATCCACGGATTTGACAAAAAATTCATCCCCGAATGTTATGACCTTCAACTTATTTTCGACAACCAGATTACCAAAGAAAACAGACAGCACTCTTTATCAAGTGTTATAAAACTTTTAGGCGAACCCGAATTTGACGCTCACGATGCATTGAATGATGCTATAAGCACCGCTTTCGTCTGTCATCATCTTGATATGAAAAACGGAATTTCAACATATTCTGAACTCATAACCAAAAAAGAAGAAAAACAGAAAGCCAAAAATGAATTCACAAAGAAAAGTTATAAAAGTGCTTATTTTCTTCTTAAAGCAAAAGAAATCCGTAATTTCACCTGTGAAAACTGCAAAAAGCAACTTAATTGCGGTAAATTCATTTCAAAATCAAGAAGTCAGAAACTCTGTATTGTTGAATGTTCCTGCGGAAAGAAATATTTTGTAAGGGTAAGGATAAAAAGAAACGAAGACAAAACCTTACGCGGAAACAGAATGGTTTATGACCTTAACGAAACAAATCTCCAGTGTTACAACAATGCACTCGAAAAATCAAAGGAAGAATCTGCTCCTGCTACTGTTTGAAAATATAAATGCCGTGAAGAATAATCTTCACGGCATATTTTTTATAAAAGATTCTTTCTAAGTTCTTCTGCACTCTTTGAAGAAAGATAAGCAGGAGGAACATCAAATATCGTCTTGCAGCCTGTATTTCCTTCAGCATTCATTCTTGCTGCGGCTCTTGCGTAGCAGACTATAACACTTGCAGTAAATTCAGGGTTTGAATCAAGCTGTAATCTGTATTCAATGAGATGGGAATGTTCTTTTTCAACACCTGTCTTGCCTGTTCTGATAACGAATCCGCCATGTGGCATTCCACTATGATCTCTTAAGAGTTCTTCCTCGGAAATGAAGTTTACTGTTGTATCATAATCAGCGAAATAGTTAGGCATTGTCTTGATTTCGTTTTCGATAGCAACCTTATCGGCACCTTCTTCTGCAACAACATAGCAGAGTCTTGTATGCTTTTCACGTGTTGTAAGTTCAGGATTTTCACAGTTTCTTACTTTTTCAAGTGCTTCTGTAACAGGAACTGTATACTGCTTTGCATTCTTGACTCCCTTAATTCTTCTGATAGCATCAGAATGTCCCTGAGAAACACCCTTTCCCCAGAAAGTATAATCTTTTCCGTCAGGAAGAATGACATTTCCTAAAAGACGATTGAGCGAGAACATACCGGGGTCCCAACCTATTGAGATAAACGCTGTCTTTCCGCCTTTTTTAGCGGCCGCATCAACATTTTCAAAATGTTCAGGAATTTTTGCATGTGTGTCGAAACTGTCAACGACATTGAAAAGTTCTGCAAACTGAGGTGTCTGCTGAGGAAGATCGGTAGCGCTTCCTCCACACATAATCATAACATCTATATCGTTTGTCATATTTTTAGCATCATCGACATTATAGACTTTCGCTGTCTTTGAAATAATATTTACTGTTTCAGGATTTCTTCTTGTAAAAACAGCAACAACTTCCATATCAGGATTATTCATTACTGCACATTCAACTGCTCTTCCAAGATTTCCGTATCCCATTATTCCAAGTCTTATCATATATTTTCATTCTCCTTTTACTAAAAAATATATTACGATGAGATTATACCACAAATGAAAGTCAATGTCAATATTCTTGCAAAATAAAATAAATAGAGGAATTTGCAAAAATTCTGCAAATTCCCCTATTCTATGTTATTTACTTATTACTTTCAACCATAAGTTTACAAATCTGTTTTGAAAGTTCGACAGGATTTTCAACCGAAATTCCCTCAATAAGAAGCGCTTGTGTATGAAGAAGTTTTGTATATTCCACAAGTTTATCCTTATCTGTTTCATATAATTTCTGAAGAACAGGAAGTATATCGTGTTCGGGATTGATTTCAAGAACTTTTTCCGCCTTAACCTTATTTCCTGTAGGGCTTGGCATTCTATTCATAATCTTTTCCATTTCAACAGTAAGAGAACCTGCTGATGTTATACATACAGGATGTGTTTTGAGACGCTGTGAAAGGCGCACTTCCTTTATACTGTCAGAAATCTGTTCCTGCATGAATGTGAAAAGTTCCTTATATTCTTCTGATTTCTTCTGAAGTTCTTCCTTTTCGCTTTCTGTTTCAAGATCAAGATTTCCTGATGCTACCGAAACAAAGTCCTTTCCTTCATAAGTTGCAAGAATCTGGATTGCAAATTCATCAACACTATCGAGGAAATAAAGGATTTCATATCCCTTATCAGCAAGAAGTTCTGCCTGAGGAAGAAGTTTTATTCTTTCAATGCTGTCGCCTGTTGCAAAATAGATATGTTTCTGTTCTTCCTTCATTCTTGAAACATATTCAGAAAGTGTTGTCATTCCCTCGCCCGAGAATGATGAACGGAACATAATAAGGTCTTTGAGTTCTTCTTTATGAACGCCGAATTCACTATAAACGCCGAATTTAAGCTGAAGTCCGAAATTGCTGAAGAATTTTTCATACTTTTCACGTTCATTCTTAAGCATTTTTGTGAGTTCGTTCTTTATTGTTATTTCAAGACTCTTTTCTATGAGTTTAAGCTGTCTGTCATGCTGAAGCATTTCTCTGGAAATATTAAGGCTTAAATCTTCGGAATCGACAAGCCCCTTCACAAAGCTGAAATGGTCAGGAATAAGGTCGGCACATCTTTCCATAATGAGAACGCCGTTTGAATAAAGCTGAAGTCCCTTTTCAAATTCCTTTGTATAGTAATCATAGGGCGCCATAGAAGGAATGAAGAGAAGTGCATCATAAGAAGCAGCACCTTCATTCTTGATATGCATTGATTTTATAGGTGCCTGATAGTCATAATACTTGTCGAGATAGAAGTTTGTATAATCATCTTCAGTAAGTTCGTTCTTATTCTTGCGCCAAAGAGGAACCATGCTGTTAAGAGTCTGATTTTCGATATGTGTTTCATATTCATCATCTGTTCCGTCTTTAAGATGCTGATGCGCAACATCCATCTTTATAGGATAACGGATATAATCAGAATATTTCTTTACAAGACTCTGGATTTTTGACTGCTGAAGATAATCGCTGTATTTTTCGTCTTCTAAATCTTCTTTGAGGTAAAGAACTATATCAGAACCATTTGTTTCTTTTTCGGCAGGAACAACTTCGTATCCGTCAGCACCCTTTGAAGACCACATATAAGCCTCATCTGAGCCATATGCCTTTGATGTTACAGTAACTTTGTTAGCAACCATAAATGCTGAATAGAAACCTACACCAAACTGTCCGATGATATTAACATCATCGCCTGTTTCGTTTTCTTTCTTGAATGCAAGAGAACCACTCTTTGCGATAGTTCCGAGGTTGTTTTCAAGTTCCTCTTTTGTCATACCTATTCCGTTATCGGATAATGTAATAGTTCTTGCTACTTTATCAAGCTTGATGTTTATAGCAAAATCATCTCTGTTAAGAGCATTCCCTGAAGAAAGCGAATTGAAATACATCTTATCAATCGCATCGCTTGCGTTTGAAATAAGCTCACGAAGAAAAATTTCCTTGTGAGTATAGATAGAGTTAATCATCATTTCGAGAAGTCTCTTAGACTCCGCTTTAAACTGTCTTTTTCCCATAATAATCTTCCTTTTCATTCTTTTAGCACTCTCACAGGCAGAGTGCTAAAATCAGTATATCATCCTGAATTCAAAAAATCAAGTGTTTTTACAAAAAATCTTGTATTTATTTTGAATTCTGTTCACAATCAGCATTTCTCATAATTGTAATAACCTCTTCCATAAGGTCGATAGGTTTTATATCATTTATGATTTTTACACTTATATAAGAATTCTTTTCCCTGCCGTTGAAAAGCACTCTTTTCTTGTATCTCGAAAGAAGTGCTTTAAGTTGTGCCTCCTCTGCGTATGTGAGATAAAAAAGAATATTCTCTCCCCTCTGGACAATTTCTGTAATGGTAAGCGAAATAGCTTTATTTCTCAGTAACGCAATACGGATAAGTCCCATTATAGCCTTAGGCGGTTTTCCGTAACGGTCGGTAAATTCTTCTACAAGTTCATTTGCTTCTGTTTCATCCGAAACCGCCGCAATTTTACGATAAGCATCAAGACGCGCGGATGTGTTCTCTATATACCTTTCAGGAATGTGCGCTTCAATCTGGATATCAACACGGCATTCCTTTGTATCCTTCGGAGGTGGTTCTCCTTTTTGTTCGGCAATAGCCTCTGAAAGAAGTTTAAGATACATATCATACCCTACCGCTTCCATATGGCCATGCTGTTTTCCACCTAAAATAGAACCTGCTCCTCTGATTTCAAGGTCTCGAAGAGCAATTCTGAACCCGCTTCCGAATTGTGTGAATTCTCTTATAGCATCAAGGCGTTTAGCGGCAATTTCTGTAAGAACCTTTCCTCTTGTAAACATAAAATAAGCAAATGCCCTTCTGTTCGAGCGCCCTACTCGTCCTCGAAGCTGATAAAGCTGAGAAAGCCCCATTCTGTCAGCATCTTCTATGATAAGAGTATTGCAGTTAGGAACATCTACGCCTGTTTCTATAAGAGTTGTGCATACCAAAATATCTATTTCGTGCTCAACAAGGCTACGCCACACATCAGAAAGTTCTTCTTCGCCTATTTTTCCGTGAGCTATACCTATTCTTGCATCAGGAATAAACTCTTTTATTTTAGCAGCACAGAGTTCTATGGTTTCTATTCTGTTATGAATATAATAAACCTGACCACCTCTGCGGAGCTCTTTTGAAATAGCCTGAATAATAATTCCGATATCCTGTTCTACAACATATGTCTGAACGGGATATCTGTCCTGTGGAGCTTCTTCTATGACAGACATATCCCTTATACCACTCATAGCCATATTGAGTGTTCTGGGGATGGGTGTTGCAGAAAGGGTAAGAACATCTACCCCTGCAAACATTTCTTTGAACTTTTCCTTATGTGCTACACCGAAGCGTTGTTCTTCGTCTATGACAACAAGTCCTAAATCCTTGAACTTTACATCCTTCTGAACGAGACGATGTGTTCCTATAATAAGGTCTATTTCGCCTTTCTCGAGTTTTTTTAGAATTTCTTTCTGTTGTTTCGGAGTTCTGAATCTTGAAAGAAGTTCTATATTTATCGGAAAATGTTCGAATCTTTTGAGCGCTGTCTGATAATGCTGCCATGCAAGAACTGTTGTAGGAACAAGGATTGCACATTGTTTTCCGTCTTCAACGCATTTGAACACTCCACGGAATGCAACTTCTGTTTTACCGAAACCAACATCTCCGCAAAGAAGTCTGTCCATAGGGGTATCTTTCTGCATATCCTTTTTGATTTCATCAATAGACTGAAGCTGGTCATCTGTTTCGTCGTATTCAAAACGTTCATCAAAATCTCTCTGCATATCATCGTCTTCAGGGAAAGCATATCCCTTTGTTGCAGCACGTTTTGCATAAAGAGCGATAAGTTCATCTGCCATATCCTTGACGGCAGATTTTACTCTTGACCTTGTCTTCTGCCATTCAGGAGATGAAAGTTTATTGAGTTTTACGCTTGTATCCTCGCGTGGACCTATATATCTTGAAATAAGATCCATCTGTGTTACAGGAACATAAAGGACATCTGTTCCTGCATACTTGATTTTGATATAATCCTTTTCTACTCCACTGACATCGAGTTTTGTAATGCCATCAAAAGAACCTATGCCATACATATTGTGAACAACAAGGTCACCCTTTGAAACATCGGAAAGAGATTTTATTTCTTCTCCCTTCTTACGCTTTTTGAGTTTTCTGCGCGATGGAGAAAGTTGTGTCTGTGTTATAAGTGCTTGTTTTATATCAGGATATTCATATCCTCCTGATGTACTTCCCGGCATAAGCATTACTTTTCCCGGAATAAGAGAAGATTTTTCTGTTGCTATATCACAAGGAATATTTTCGTCAAGAAGGTCATTCTGAAGTATCTTTATCGTCTTTTCATTACCTGCAAGAAGAATTACGGAATATCCTCTCTTACAGTATGAAGAAAGGTCTTCTGTAAGTTGACGGAGTTCTCCTCCCCAGCCCGAATTCTGAAAAGCAGTTATGTTTATAATCTTCTTATAATGAATATCAACGGACGAACGGGCAAAAGTATCTAAAAACACTGATTTCTTATCATCAAGGATATGCGTGAACTCGGATAAACCGAGCATATATCCTTCAAGACCTTTACAAAGTTCATATCTTTCGAGAAGGATTTTTATATCCTCGTTATACTGCGATACAATCACCTTTGCTCTTTCGATGATATTCTTTATTTCGCTTATACATACAATACCATTTATATAATCAAATAATGTTGAAGGATTATCGGATATAACAAGGTATTTATCCCTTGAATTCAAAGTTACTCCATTCTGAAGTTTATCAATATCTTCTGAAAGTTTATTTTTTATATCTTCGGCGTGTTTTCCTTTCACACCATTTGAAAATTCTTCAATCTTTGAAATAAGTGTTTCCGCATCACACACAACTTCAATAGCAGGAGAAACAGAAACTTCGGGAATCTTTTCGTTTCGTCTTTGTGATTCAACATCGAAATATGAAATGCTGTCTATGGTATCTCCCCAGAATTCAATTCTCACAGGCATAGACGACTGAACAGGGAAAATATCGACAATAGATCCTCTTGCTGAAAACTGCGCTGCACCCTCAACCTTTTCATCAGCGCGGGAATATCCTATTGAAACAAGTTTCGAAAGAAGTTCCTTGATTTCGATATCATCGCCCTGTTTTAAAGTTACGATGCTTTCGTTAAGGCGTTCTTTTGAAATTGTCTTCTGAAGAACAGCTTCTATGCTTGCTACAACAATTCTGCACTTTCCTGATAAAAGTCTTGAAAGAACATCAAGTCTTCTGTGTTCATATTCATAGGATGCACCTTCTATATCTGTAAAGACATAATCCTTTGCAGGATAAACAAGACATATATTATCCCCTGCCATCTGATTTATATCATCGGCAAAACGTGATGCTATTGCCTCATCTTCGGTTATTATAAGCATCTGTTCTTCGGCAAGAGAAAAAGCAATCTGTGCTTTATGGACAGCCGAAACGCCCGTAACGAGAACAGGCAGGGTGTTTTCATCACAGGCTGTTTTAAGTTCCCGAAACTGCGGGAGACTTTCTATTGCGCTTTTAAATAGATTCATATTTTACCTCTAATTATATTTATTCATCGCTTCATCAATTTTTTCAGAAACAATGAGTTCGACACATGAAACGGCGTTATCAAGAGCGGGAGAAAGGTCTTCATATTCCTCCTTCTTGAAACGCGAAAGAACCCAGTCGGCGAGGTCCATAGCGGGATTTGGCTTTTCACCCACTCCGATTTTGACTCTCGGAAAATCATCCTTACCTGTAAGATATATGATATTCTTTATTCCGTTATGACCGCCGTCGCTTCCCTTTCTTCTTACACGGAGTTTTGAAATCGGAAGAGAAATATCATCATAAAGAACTATCACTTTTTCTGATGGAATTTTATAGAATTCCATAGCCTCAACAACCGCCTGACCGCTTAAATTCATAAATGTTGTCGGCTTTATGACAAGGCATCTTTTTCCCGAAAGCATAACCTCTCCACAAAGAGACTTGAATTTTATCTTCTTTATATCAAATTTATGCTTTGATGCAAGTCTGTCAACAGCCATAAATCCTGCGTTATGGCGTGTTCCTTCATACTGTGTTCCGACATTGCCGAGACCGACTATAAGATACTCGACATTTCCAGTAGGTGTGGGATTATTATTTTCTATTTTTTTGAAAAGATCAAAAATATCACTCATTTTAATTCTCCTTTATGAATAAAGCACTTTAACCCCATACCTTGACGGAATGGGGGTCTTTGTTTTTATAAAATAAAACATCTGTGTCATTATAACACAGATGTTTTTAAATTGCAAGGT
>JAFXHL010000086.1 GCA_017536405.1 Oscillospiraceae bacterium | reverse complement strand
GCTCTCCAGGAAACAGACGCTATCCTTCAGAGAATGAAGACTCTCGCAACACAGTCAGCTAACGGCACATACGACGAAAACGTTGACCGTGCAGCTATCGAACTCGAATATCAGCAGCTCTGTGATGAAATCGACGACATTTCAAAGACAGACTTCAACGGCGTTGTAGTTCTTTCTACATCAGCAGTTGCAACAGGCGGAAACCTCAACGTTGCTACATCAGTACAGCTTCAGGCAGGCGCTAGAACAGCTGACCTCAAGACATTCGATTTCAAATATGATGACTTAGTATCATCTTCAGCAATTGGTAGCCTCACAGCTGACCTCAACTGTACATCAGCAGGTCTCGGCCTCAACGCTCTTACACTCAGCACACAGGCTTCAGCTAACGCAGCTATCGACAAGATCGACCACGCTCTCAACAAGATCTCAATGGTTCGTGCAACATTCGGTTCTATCCAGAACAGACTCGAACATAAGATCGCTAACCTCGACGTATCAGCTGAAAACATGCAGGCTTCTGAATCTCGTATCCGTGATACAGATATGGCCAAGGAAATGATGTCATTCACAAAGAACCAGATTCTTTCACAGGCATCACAGGCTATGCTCGCTCAGGCAAATTCACTTCCTCAGGGCGTTCTCTCACTTCTCCAGTAAGATTAACCAGAGGATTAAGAATTCAGCTTAACCGAATAAAGCGTATTGCGCAACGCAGACGATTAAGCATAATAAAGCCACCCATTCGGGTGGCTTTTCTTTTTTTGCCTTATAACACATATCTTCTTCGTCGTTGCTCCTAGGAGTACACCAGTACGCCGTCGGAGCAACTTCTTGAATCTATGTGCTCTAAGACAAAAAACTGTAAGGTTGAAAATATGCACTCTGAATCGAAAACTAATCCGCCGTCGGAGCAGAAAATAAACCGATACGAAAATGCGTATCGGTTTATTTTTTCTTCAAAAGATTTACAACAACTATTTCGGGACGGTTGAAAAGCCTTAACGAACCAAGCCCGCGACTGAGTACCATCTGCGTCTTTCCTCTTTTATGAATGCCCTGATAATATTTCGGAAAAAGTCTCTTTCCCGGGGCAAGTATTCCGCCCATTCTGCCAAGTCTTACCGCACCACCGTGCATATGTCCGCAAAGAACGACATCCGCTTTCCATCTCGCATAGATATCAAGAAACAGGGGATTATGTGCTAAAAGAACGGTAAAACGATTTTTATTCTTTTCGCCTATAAGCATTTTGAGGTCGTTGTCTGTAAAAGGCTGTGGATAACGATAGTTTCCTCTCTCATCCTTATAAAAATGCAGACCGCAGTACATTCCGTAAAGGTCAATGAATTTCCCTTTTTTCTCGATGCTTACCTTATCATTTAAAAGCACCTGAACATTATATCCGCGAAGCACCGAAAAAAGCTCAGAAAGTTGTCTGTCGGTAAGGTCAAGCTCGTGATTTCCTATAATGTAATATGTCGGATATTCCTTCGCCATAGCCTTCGCGAGATTATAGAATCCCCTGAAATTATAGTCCTGCCTGCTTACCATATCACCCGTCATAACAACAATATCAGGATTTGTTTTCTTTACTCTGCGTATAATATTCTTTGTTTTATACCCAAAGGAGCGGTTGTGGAGGTCTGAAAGGTGACATATTCTGTATCCGTCAAACTCATCGGGGAGTTTTTCTGAAGAGATATCATATTCTGTTGTTTCGAGAGTATAGTTTTCATAGAAAAACCACGATGTAAGCGCTAAAAGACCTGTAAATCCCAGAAGTCTTTCAAATAAATTCCTGTTCAGACAAATCACCCCTTTAAATGCAATTTTACAGCATTATTTTACCATAATATTTTATTTGTGTCAAAAAGCAAAAAAGTCTTTTCTTTTTTATAAATATGTGATATAATATTTTTATATATTTTCGCTTGGAGGAATTTTTTTAATGAACATATACTCTTTGGGTATCGATGTTGGTTCGACTACCGTCAAAACGGTCATAATTGACGATAACAACAATATTCTTTTCTCGAAATACGAAAGACATTTTTCTAAGGTAAAGGAAACTGTTGAAGAACAACTCAAACTCATAATGAAGGACTATCCTGATGATAAATTCCGTCTTTGTATAACAGGGTCGGCAGGGTTAGGTCTCGCGACAAAAGCAGAACTTCCTTTTGTTCAGGAAGTTTATGGCGCTTTTATCGCAGTAAGAACAGCCTATCCCGAAACCGATGTTGTTATAGAACTTGGCGGTGAAGATGCTAAAATCATCTTCATCACAGGTGGAGTTGAACAGAGAATGAACGGTTCCTGCGCAGGCGGAACAGGTGCATTCATCGACCAGATGTCATCACTCTTAGGTATTACAACCGACGAAATGGATGTTCTTGCTTCAAAATCAGAAAAACTCTACCCGATTGCATCAAGATGCGGAGTTTTTGCAAAATCCGATATCCAGCCCCTTCTCAATCAGGGTGCTAAGAGAGAGGATATTGCCGCATCAATCTTCCAGGCTGTTGTTGACCAGACAGTTTCAGGTCTTGCACAGGGCAGAACCATAGAAGGAAATGTTCTTTTCTTGGGTGGACCCTTATCTTTCCAGAAAGAACTTCGAAAAGCATTTGTAAGAACTCTTTCTCTCAACGAGGAAACAGCCGTTTTCCCCGAAACAGCGCCTGTATTTATGGCATTCGGAAGTGCTCTTTATGCAAAGGAAAACACAGAGCCTATGCTTCTTTCGGATGCTGTTGAAAAAATCGAAAACGCTCCCGTTTCAGATACTATTATAACCTCACAGCGACTTTTTAATACAAAAGAAGAATACGCAGATTTTGTAAAGCGTCATAGTGCCTGTGATTTAGGCTATGCCGATATCAGAGGATATGAAGGCGATGCTTATCTCGGTATCGACGCAGGCTCGACAACTACAAAACTCGTTCTCATAACACCCGACGGAAAGCTCCTCTATAATCATTATTGTGCCTCAAAGGGACAGCCCCTTGACATAATCACAAAGCAGATTGAAGAAATCTATCAGCTTTCAGAGGGAAGAATAAACATAAAGGGAAGTGCCGTTACAGGCTACGGTGAAGACCTTATCCGTGCGGGACTCCGTTGTGATTTCGGTATCGTTGAAACAGTAGCGCATTTCAAGGCGGCTGCATTCTTCTGCCCCGATGTTGACTTTATCATAGATATCGGCGGACAGGATATCAAGTGTTTCAAAATCAAGAATAACGCAATAGACAGCATTATGCTCAATGAAGCCTGCTCATCGGGTTGTGGCTCGTTTATCCAGACATTTGCCTATGCTATGGGTTATGATATCGCCGAATTCTCAAAACTCGGCCTTTTTGCAGAAAATCCCGTTGACCTCGGTTCAAGATGCACAGTATTCATGAACTCGAATGTAAAACAGGCACAGAAAGACGGCGCTTCGGTTGAAGATATTTCAGCAGGTCTTTCGGCGTCTATCATAAAGAACGCTATCTATAAGGTAATAAGAGCGAACTCTGCCGACGAACTCGGAAAGAACATCGTTGTTCAGGGCGGAACATTCCTCAACGACGCAGTTCTCCGTTCATTTGAAATGGAACTCGGAAGAAATGTTACAAGACCCGCAATAGCAGGACTTATGGGTGCATTCGGTGCCGCTTTATATGCTAAAGAACAGCAGACAGAGAAAAAATCCTCACTTCTTTCCGAAGAAGAACTCAAGGAATTTTCATACACCTCAAAGGGTGCTGTATGTCAGGGATGTACCGCACACTGTAACCTCACAGTAATCGGATTTTCCGACGGCAGAAAGTTCATAGCAGGAAACCGTTGTGAAAAGGGTGCAGGAATAAAGAGAGAAAAAGAAATCCCCTGCCTTTATGATTATAAATATAACAGACTCTTATCTGTTATGCAGGGCAAACCCGTAGGGGATATAAAGGCCAAGGTAGGAATTCCTCTCTGCCTCGGCTTCTATGAACAGCTTCCTTTCTGGCACGCATTCTTCACAGACCTTGGCTTTGAAGTTGTATGTTCAGAAGAAAGTACAAGAAACACCTACTATAAAGGTCAGCATACAATCCCTTCGGATACAGTATGCTACCCCGCAAAGATAGCACACGGACATATTGAAAGCCTTCTCGAAAGAGGAGTAGACTTTATCTTCTATCCCTGCGAAAGCTATAATGTTGATGAAGGCGGAAGCGATAACCACTATAACTGTCCCGTTGTTGCATATTATCCCGAACTTTTAAAGGCAAATGTTTCTTCACTCACAGAAGATAATTTCCTTTATCCTTATATCGACATCAACCTCAGAAAGCATTTTGCAGAGGCTATGATGAAGTCGCTTAAAAAATATGACCTTAAAAAGAGTGATGTTCTTTCAGCTTATGATTCTGCATGGAAAGCACTTACATCCTATCGCGATGATGTTATAGCTCAGGGCGAAAAGATTATCGAAGATGCAAGGGCAGACGGCAGAAAGATTATAGTTATCGCGGGAAGACCATATCATATCGACCCCGAAATAAACCACGGCATTCAGAAACTCATCACTTCTTTGGGCCTTGCGGTTATAACAGAAGACAGTATTTCTCATCTCGGACACACACCGAACATATCAGTCCTCAATCAGTGGTCATATCACGCAAGACTCTATAAGGCTGCCGAATATGTTACAAAGCAGGACGATATGCAGCTTGTTCAGCTTGTTTCTTTCGGTTGTGGAATAGACGCTATCACAACAGACGAAGTCCGTTCTATCCTTGAAAGTGGCGGAAAACTCTATACACAGCTTAAAATCGATGAAATTAGCAACCTCGGTGCCGCAAAGATAAGACTCCGTTCACTTGTTGCCGCTATGGAACAGGCAGAAAAGAACAAAAAGGTTTCTATTGACAATTAATGTTAACAGTGCTAAACTTTAGAATGTGGTATTTTATTATCTTTAAGGAGGATAAAAAATGAATCTTAAAAAACTTATGGCTGCTTTTTCAGCAGGTGTAGTTGCAGTTTCAGCTATGTCAGCAGTTGCAGTTTCTGCTAAAGCACAGAAAGCACTCGACCTTTCATACAGCACAATGTTCGACGAAGAAATCGTTGAAGGAGAAGTTTATGTTTCTATTCCCGCTGATAAATGGAAGGATAGATCAACAATTGATTTCCGTAACGGCGGCGAAAATTCTGACGGAAGATTTGTCATCAAGGGTGTTACAAGAATTTATTTCAGGAGATCAGGTAATATCACTGATGTAGGCGGAAATCTTGACAGATATGTCGAAATGACAAAAAGCGAAGATATGGTCCGTCTTGTGATGGCACCTCCCGGATCAGATTCAAGTGAAATTGATATGATATTCAAATACAGAGCAATCGATGATGATAAAATCGAAAAAAGTGATATTGATGTATACGGTGCAAATTTAATAGGAACAAATATTGCAGCAGAATCATCAGGCAAACTCGAAGGATATATCATCAATAAGGTTTGTCGTGATGTTGTTGAAGTTGACCTTGAAGACGAAGAAGTTGCTTACTGTGATGTTGAAAAGCTCTACCGCGATGTAAAGGATGACGACAAGGCAGACTTCCTCCGTGAAATAAACGGAAATATAGTTAAATACGAAGATGCAAAAATCACATTCGTTTTCGACAGAGACAGACAGTTACCTAAGGATTACACAACAAATGAAGATTATAACTGGAATACAGCGATGAAGTCAATGTCTCTTATCATCAACGGAATTCAGGTTACAGCAAAGCCTGAAATCAATATAGGAAAAGAAACCTGCACACTTTCTTTCAAGTGGGATGATATCAAGGCACAGGAAGAAATCTTTGAAGATTACGCATCAATGAGGACATTGGTCATCAAGACAGAAAATGACTACCTTGATGCTAAAATCACAGAACCCGATGAAGTTATGGACCTTGAACTTATCGAAGTAAAAGTTACTGCTCCTGCAAAGACAGAAAACGGTGAAATCAAGGATAATGCTGATAAAAAAGATGATACTGTTGTAGAAGATTTCTCAGCAGGCGCATCAGCAGTAGTTTCCGAAACAACACTTTAATCACAAATACAAAAATGCCGTTCTTTATTGAACGGCATTTTCTATGGAGGAAATTATGCTTAAAGAAATACTCTCAAAAGAAACCTGCGCAGAATGCAGATTATGCTGTACATTCGATAAATACGATATCTGGGAAACCCCCGTTGTAACAACTTCTTTAAAGGAAAAGATAAATAAGGAATACCCCGATGTAAAGTTTATCGAAAAGGGAGAAAGCTATCTTTTCAGAATGGAAAATCCCGATGAAAACGGAATATATTATTGCCCCGTTCTTACAGATAAAGGTTGCGCTTTAGGCGATGAAAAACCTTTCGACTGTAAAATATGGCCTTATCGTATTATGAATTTTGAGGGCGTAAGAGTTATTACTCTTTCTCCCGTATGCGAAAGCGTTTTCTCACTTCCGATAAAGACGATAAGAGAAACCGCCGAAAAACTTTCATCCGCGATTTTCTCTTATGCCGATGAAAATCCCGATATTGTAAAACCCTATGACGACAGTTATCCCATCATCCTTTCAGAAAGAAATAATAAATAATTCCATAGATGGATGACGACAGAATTCCATAGAGGATGACAGGCCCCGAAATTATAAAAATTTTAGCACCCACACCTAAAATATATCCTTCGGTTTTGAATTCCAAAGCAGGCGATACAACCGAATTTGCAAATCCCGTTATGGGAACAAGCGTTCCCGCACCTGCGTGCTTTGCGATTTTCTCGTATATCCCGAGCCCTGTGAGTAAAGCACTTATAACTATAAGCGTTATCGAAACAAAGGCTGACGCCTCGTCTTTTGAAAGACCCATATAAAGATAAAGGTTTGATAAAAATTCCCCGAAAGTGCATATTGCACCGCCTATTAAAAATGCCTTTAAACAGTCTTTTAAAGACTTTGATTTCGGCGATGCTTTTTCGGCCATTTCTTTATATTCTCTTTTTGAAACAGACATAAATAAAACTACCTCCGATTTTTTCTCAGAGGTAGTTTTTGTATTTTTATAATTTTTATACATCAGTATCTTCTTCTGCGTCTGTTTTGTCTTCTCTCTTCATTTTTTCTTCTTCGTTCTTCAACCTGTTCATTGAACTCTCTGTTGAACTGCGCACCCGATAAAGTTCCGCCGAGAGCTATACAGAAAACCGAAATCATAAGCATAGCGGGGTTTGCGTTTCCGAAGAAAACAGCAATCATAATAACAACCGCTGCAAGATATAAAAGCCATATAAGAAAGTTATAACTTCTGCGTTTTTTCTTCAAGGGATTACTTCTCCTTTCCCGTAACAAGAACGGCTGTCAGATTATCCTTACTGCCGTTTTTCATAGCGAGCGAAACAAGCTCTTTGAGTTTTTTTATGTGTGGGATATTTTTCTTTAAAACACCCTTTATCTCATCATCGGAAAGATAATCAGAAAGCCCGTCGGTTGAGATAAGTATCATATCATCGGGATTTATTTCACCTATTTTTTCAATCTGAGGCTGTGGTTCCTGTTCAACATTTCCGAGAGAAGAAATGATAACGTGTTTCTGTGAGTGGTTTTTTGCCTGCATGGGAGTTATCTCGCCAAGGTCAACAAGAAGCTGGACAAGCGTCTGGTCTTTTGAAAGCTGAGTGAGATTTCCGCCCGAAAACCTATGCATTTTAGAGTCGCCTATGTTTATGAGAGTCGCTTCACCGTTTTCATCAACAGCAAGCGCGCATAAGGTTGTCTGCATATTGAGGCTGTCTTCATGGTCCATTCCATAAGCTAAAATGTTTTTATGAACATCGGAT
This sequence comes from Oscillospiraceae bacterium, assembly GCA_017536405.1. Lineage (GTDB taxonomy): Bacteria > Bacillota > Clostridia > Oscillospirales > Ruminococcaceae > RGIG4131. Next base: position 9,923 of record JAFXHL010000086.1, on the reverse strand, counting down.
ATTTTCTTTTCGAGATTTGTTTTCGAGGAGTATTTTATGTTTGAAAGAAGCTGCAAAGAAAGTTTTGATGCTTTTTCACCGTTATTCTCTCCGCCGACACCGTCAGCAACAGCAACGATAAAAGGATTTTCCGCTTTTCCCTCTATCTCAGAGTGAGATAATATTATGCGGTTTATCATAAAAGCGTCTTCGTTTCGTTTGCGGGTATTGCCCTTTTCCGAAACACCATAACAATAAAACATATTTTTTCTCCCGATAAATTTAAAATATCCACAAAATTATTATATAACATATCGGTTTAAAGTGCAAGTCTATTGACAAATTTGATGCGATGTAATAAACTGAAAAGGTAATATTTTATATAGAAAAGAGATTTTTAGAAAATGGAAACTTTTACAGCGGAACAGTTTGAAATCATCGACGCGCACACCCATATCTACCCCGAAAAAATATCACAGAAAGCAACCGATGCAATAGGCGATTTCTATGATATAAAGATGTATTCAAACGGTTCTTCAGAAGCGCTTATCGAAAACGGAAAAAGGATAGGCGTTAAAAAATATCTTGTATGTTCAGCGGCAACAATTCCCTCGCAGGTTGAAAGCATCAATAATTTCATTATGGAAGAAACAAAGCTCCACAGCGAATTCTTCCCGTTCGGAACAATGCATGCCGATTATGAAAACATAGGCGATGAGATAGACAGAATGGTTGAAATGGGGTTTAAGGGAATAAAACTTCATCCCGATTTTCAGAAATTCGATATCGACAGCGAAAACGCCTATAAAATCTATGAAGCCGCAGAGGGAAGACTCCCGATACTTTTCCATATGGGCGATGACAGATACGACTTTTCAAAACCCCACAGACTTAAAAGAGTTCTTTCCGATTTCAAAAACTTAAAAGTTCTTGCCGCACATTTCGGCGGTTATCGTTGTTGGGAAGAAGCAAAGGAATCTATCGGAAGAAACCTCAATGTAAGATTTGACACATCAAGTTCTCTCCCTATGATTTCAAGAGAAATGGCGAAAGGACTTATAGATTATTACGGTGTTGAAAATATGTTTTTCGGAACAGATTTCCCTATGTGGAGCGCTACTGAAGAACTCGAAAGATTTTTCTCTTTAGGTCTTTCTTTTGAGGATAACAGAAAAATCTTCTCAGAAAACTTCAAGGAATTTTTTGGGATTGAAAAAATGTAATTCTGTTAAAATTTTTTTCAAAATTTATTAAAAAATATATTGCAAACCCTATTAAAATATGGTATCATTAAAATATATGTAACATTATTCTTCATAAACATAACGAAGGGAAGTTATAGCTATGTCAAAAATTCAGTTCATCACAGGAGGAGCTGCGAGTGGTAAAACCCGTTGGGCTATTACATACTACCAGGCTTGTGACAATGTTCTTTATCTTTGCATAAATAAAGAACTCGACAAGGAAATAGCCGACAGAATCGCTTTCAACAACAAGAGAAACGGTATCGAATGGGAGATTGTCAAGGATGTTGACGACCCCGCAAAGTATATCGACCGCAACCATAAGTTCACAATCTTCGATGGTCTTGGTGCTTATGTTTCAAGAGAAATGTATGCGGCTTGCCCTAACCCTGAAGAAATGACAGAAGATCAGAAGAAAGAAATCGAAAAGAATATTATTGATAAGCTTATTTCTCTTATTGAAACCGTTAAGGAAATAAACGGAGATCTTCTTATCATAACAATAGAACCCGGCTTCTCTGTTTGTCCCGAAAAGAGAGAACAGAGACTTTTCAGAGAAATCCTCGGAACAGTCAACCAGCGTATCGCAAATATCTGCACAGACGTTTACCTTTCCGCAAGCGGAATTCAGTTTAAAATCAAGTAAGATAGGGGAGTATTTTGTATGACATTTGAAGAATTTATTATGGCTGCCAGAAATAATGGCGCATCCGATATCCACATGACAGTAGGTGCTCCCACTGTCTTCAGAATCAACGGAAACCTCGTTCGTCTCAACGATATGGACGATCAGGTTGTAAACAGAACAATCCTTTCAATGCTCACAGCAGAACAGGAACAGCGCCTCAACGCAGGTGAAGACCTTGACTTCGTTTTCGAAATTTCAACAGGCGCAAGACAGCGTGTTAACGTATTTCACCAGATGGGAAAACTCGCTGCATCAATCCGTCTTTTAAATGCAGAAGTTCAGTCACTCGATGACCTTGGATTTCCTCATGTTTTGACAGAATTCGCACAGAGAAAGAGCGGACTTATCCTCGTTACAGGCCCCACAGGTTCAGGTAAGACAACAACTCTCGCGGCTATGATTGACTACATCAACAAAAACCGCGCTTGTCATATCATTACAATCGAAGACCCTGTTGAATACCGCTACAAGCCCGACCTTGCCCTTATTCATCAGAGAGAAGTAGGCGCCGATGTAAAGACATTCGACCTTGCTCTTCGTTCAGCACTCCGTGAAGACCCCGATGTTATCTTCGTCGGCGAAATGAGAGACTTTGAAACAATCCAGCTTGCTGTAACAGCCGCTGAAACAGGACACCTCGTTCTTGCAACACTTCATACAAAGGGTGCTGCTGAAACAGTCGGAAGAATTATCGACGCTTGTCCTCCTATGATCCGTTCACAGATGCTCGTTCAGATTGCACAGACTCTCGAAGGCGTAGTTTCACAGGTTCTTATTCCCACAGCAGACGGAAATTCAAGAGTATGTGGTCTTGAGGTTCTTGTCGGAACAGACGCTGTTAAGAATCTTATCCGTGCCGATAAGTGTCATAACCTTGAAACAGCTATGCAGCAGGGTTCAAGAAATGGTATGATCATTATGGATGATTACATCTACGGTCTTTATAAAGATGGCAAGATCAACCGTCAGGCAGCACTTGAATTCTGCAACGACAGAAGCTTTATGTCAACAAAACTCGGATATTAATATAACAGAATCCAAAGCACCGTTTCAAACGAACGGTGCTTTCTTGTTGACTATTACTGTCGGATATGGTAGAATTTTAATATAATTTATTTCAAGGGGGATTTTATGAAACGATATTTTGATATTCTTTTAAGGGCGATAATAACAGGTTTTGCAATAGGCATCGGAGGGGTTGTCTGTCTTTCCTGCGAAAGCAGATATATAGGCGCGGCACTTTTCGGAACAGGTCTTTTTGTAATACTCACATTCGGTCTCAGCCTTTTCACAGGAAAAGTAGGCTATGCAGTTGAAAACAAACCCGCATATATTATAGACCTTCTCATCATCTGGGCAGGAAATTTCATAGGAACAGCCGCAACGGGTCTTCTTGTTTTAGCAACAAGAATTTCAGGAATAGGCGAAAAAGCAAAAACAATGTGTGAAACAAAACTTTCCGATAACCTTCTCAGCATCTTCATTCTCGCATTTTTCTGCGGAATGCTTATGTTCATAGCAGCAGATGGTTATAAGACAATCAAAAATCCTACTGCTCAGGTTTTTGCTATATTCCTTCCCGTTATAGTATTTATTTTAAGCGGATTTGAACACTGCATTGCGAATATGTTCTATTTCACAGTTGCAGAAATGTGGTCAGCAAAGGCTTTCGGTTATCTTATCATTATGACACTCGGAAACGCAGTCGGCGGAATGTTTATACCTTTTATCAGAAAAGGATTTGTAAAGGACTAAAAACACATAAAAATCCCCCACATCTGTGGGGGATTTTTTTATTTCCGAAACAAACTCCGAAACGATATGCCTGCGGAGGCTCTCCGCCTATTCGGCGGTGATGTATGAATCTATGATTTCCTGTAAAGTGCCGTCTTCCTTCATTTCGGCGAGCTTTGCCTGTAAGGCATCATAAATTTCAGGGCGACGGGGACTTACAACCATAACATAACCTTTTTCGTAAATCGGCTTTTCGATTTTTTTAAGACCTACATTTTCATCAATGTATATGTCTGCAACAGATGAGTCAAAAACGATAGCGTCAATTTTTCCTGCTAAAAGTTCACGAACAGCGTCAGAACCCTTTTCATAGGCAAGCCCTGTTGCATCCTTTATTTCAGAAACATAATCTTTCGCAACAGAATTTGAAACACATCCGACTTTCTTTCCTACAAGTCCGTAATGCGTTACTATCTGTGAGCCTTCTTTGACAACTATAACAAGCTCTGTTTCTGAATAGATGTCTGTTGTGAGAAATCCGTCAAGCCTGAAATCATCAGAGGGGATAGCGGCAGCGATAATGTCACAGTCGTCACTGTCCAGAATTCCGAATATCTCTTCGTTTGAATAACAGTTTACTATTATTTCATTTTTAGGGAATGTTTTCGAAAGAATATCAACATCAATTCCCATAAGAACATCGTTTTCATCAATGTAGTCATAGGGCGCAGAGTCGGCTATTGTCGCAACCTTTACAGCCTTTGCCGATGTTGACGAACATCCCGTTAAACCAAGGATTAAAACACATACCGATAATGAAAGTATTTTCTTGAAATTCATTTTATTTTCCTTTACAATGAGTATAATTTATCTTTTTAATTACATAGAGTCAATAACTAATTGTAATATATTTATAATATTATACAATTAGTTATCAGCAAATTCCAATGCAATCTTCATCATATCTGTAAAAGTCTTTTCTCTGTCATCAGCAGAAAGAGCAGTTCCTTTGTAGATATGGTCAGAAACTGTAAGCATACAGAGGGCTTTTTTGCCGAGTTTCGCAGCATTGCAGTAAAGACCTGCCGCTTCCATTTCAACAGCGAGAACACCCATTGATTTCCACTTGTCGTTGCAGTCGGGGCGGTCGTGATAGAAAGCGTCGGTTGAAACAACATTTCCTACCTTGTATTTTATGCCGAGCTTTTCAGCAGATTCAATTCCTTTTCGAAGAAGTGAAAAGTCTGCTATGGGTGCGAATGTTCCGGGAAGGTTATACTGTTCCATAAAATTAGAATCGGTTGAAGCACCCGATGCAAAGAGGATGTCGCCGAGGTCTAAATCATCAGCATAAGCACCTGCCGAGCCTATTCTTATAATGTTTTCAACGCCATAGAAAGAATAGAGTTCATAAGAATAAATAGCGATTGAGGGAATACCCATTCCGCTTCCCTGAACAGAAATTTCTTTTCCGTTGTATTTTCCTGTAAAGCCGAACATATTTCTTGTGAAGTTATACTGCTTTACATCTGTAAGAAAATTATCGGCGATGAATTTTGCTCTCAAAGGGTCTCCTGGCATAAGGACAGTTTTTGCGATTTCGCCTTCCTTTGCCTGAATGTGAGGTGTCGGGATTGCCATAATAGTATTCCTCCTTAAAAGATTTATCAAGAAATATTTTATCATATTGTAAAGGATTAGTCAATCTTGCAAACGGGGATTTACTGTGATATACTTTAAAAGAACGGAGGTCTTATTTATGAATATTCTTATCAAAAACGCACTCACAATACTTTCTTGTGAAAATCATTATATAACAAAAAGAGTTGATATCGCTATAAAGGATGATATCATCTTAGCAATAGGCGAAATTCCTTCGGATTTTATCCCCGATGAAACTATCGACGGCGAAAAATATCTTGCCTCAGCAGGACTTATAAACTGCCATACACACAGCTATATGTCACTTTACAGAAACTATGCCGATGACCTTTCTTTCAGCGACTGGCTTTTCGGAAAGATAGACCCTTTAGAAAATAAAACAACTCCCGATGACGCATATTATGGTTCGCTTTTATCCTGTATCGAAATGATAAAGACAGGAACAACAACCTTTACAGATATGCATATGTTCAAGAATATGACCGCAAAGGCTGCCGATGATGCAGGGATGAGAGCGGTTATTTCAAGAGGGCTTGTCGGCGAGGATGAAAACTTCGGCGGTGCTAAAAGACTTGATGAAGCCTTTGAAGAAATGGAAAACTATAAGGATAACAGCCGTATTTCGTTTATGTTAGCGCCTCATGCTATCTATACCTGCAACACAGAATATCTCAAAAAGATAACAGGTATTGCAATAGGAGAAAACATTCCTTTTAATATCCATCTTTCAGAAACAAGATATGAAGTTTCTGAATCTATAAAAAATTACGGCAAGACACCTACTGAATACCTTGACAGCATAGGCTTTTTTGAACAGAAGACACTTGCCGCTCATTGTGTTCATTTAACCGATAACGATATTGAAATCCTCTCTAAAAATAAAGTCAGCGTTGCGGCTAACCCTATCAGTAATTTGAAACTCGGAAACGGCTTTGCACCTATCCCTAAACTTATGGAAAAGGGAGTGAATATCTGTATAGGAACAGACAGCGCCGCTTCAAATAACTCACTGAATCTTTTCAGGGATATGAACTATACAGCGCTTATCCATAAGGGTGTCAACGAAGAGGCACAGTGTGTTTCGGCGGAAGAAGTCTACCGCTTTGCAACAAAAAACGGCGCAGACGCACTTTCACTTTATAATACAGGTGAACTTAAAGTCGGCAAAAAGGCGGATATCATTCTTCTTGACCTTGATTCACCCTCACTCAATCCTTATAACAATCCCGTTTCAGCGCTTTCGTATTCGGTAAACGGAAGCGAAGTTGACACAGTTATCATCGACGGGAAAATCGTTATGAGAAAAAAACAACTCCTCACAATAGACGAGGAGAAGGTTTATTATAATGTAAATAAAATTATGGAAAGACTTTCAAAGTAAATAAAAATCCCGCCCTTATTGAAGGACGGGATTTTTGGTTCTGTAAATTAGCCTTCCTTGATAGCGTCAACGGGGCAACCTGATGCGCAAGCGCCGCATGAAATGCAAGCACCTTCATCGATTACGTATTTTCCGTCGCCTTCCTTGATAGCGTCAACAGGGCAACCTGAAGCACAAGCGCCACATGAAATGCATTCGTCAGAAATTTTGTATGCCATTATAAAGCACCTCCTTAAGAAACTAACAACGAAAGATGTCTTTCGTGCCATAAGGTCATTATAACATATTTTCAGAAAAAATCAAGTACTTTTTCGGTTAAGAATTAAACTGCATTAAAAGAAAGAACTCTTTATGACAGACATAAATATCAGTTAATAATTTTTTTCTTGATAATGCCTGCTGCGATTATCATTGCAACACCGACTAAAAGTATCAATCCACTGCTTATAATCGAACTTATATAGGCTATGCCGCCATTGTCTGCAATTATTCCTAAAAGGCATCGGATTATATTAAAACCGTTAAAGGCTATCAGTATCACTCCGATTATTCTCAGCGCCAATACACCTGCGCGTATATGTTTCATATGAAAAGTCTCCCTTATTTCAGATTTTACTCTTTTTCGAGCATACCTGATTATACCACACTACTGACATAAGTTCAATCTTTTTCATATAGAAAACCTCTTTCTTTTAAAATATCCTATCATTTTTGACACTTTATATTTATCGTCAACTACATCGTAGCATAATGAGACACTATGTCAATTATTTTTTTGTGAGAAAAAAATCACGAAAATCATCATTTACATCAAGTTCTAAATCTGTTATTATGAGTACAAAGCAAACAACAGGAGGAATTCTTATGAAATATTTACTCACAGCTTTATTTGAAAGTTTAGCACTTTTTATTTCAATTGGAATAGTATTTTTTGCTGTATCCAAAATTTCAGGTGAGCCTTTGCCATATAGCGAATTCAATGAAAGATATCCTGATACTCCATTAACCATTGCAAGCACACGCGGAAAGGTTCCATACGGTCAGAAATTAAGCTATGATTATTTTGGAGAAACTGAATTCAGAAAGAAAAATCCCGATACAGTTTTAACTTTTCCAGGTGTTATAGAAATCATTGAAAAAAACGAAGAAATGAGTCAGGAAGAAGCATTTGATTTGTTGGACGCATACACAGCACAGGTTAAAGCAGACTTTATGAACAGAGAAATAAGTGTATTTAAAGCAAATGTTATTTCTCTTTACCCGATAATAACTTTTGTTTCAGGAATTATCTGCTATATTGGTAAAATAGGTTGGCCGATAAGAAAACTTAATGGTTTGGATACATCGTATCACATCGAAATGTCAGAAGAATATGAACGACGCGCACGGGAATTCAGCTATGGTTCGGTAGGATATAATAGTAATATGGCTACGTCTGGTATTATTTTTTTGTCACCTTTGATAAAAATCGCAGTCGGAGTTTGTATATCATTGATTTGGGGAGTTATGCTTCCTGTACTTATTCCCATAAATATTGTATTGGGAATTATCAGTTTGATTTTCAAATTGATATGTAGCGGTTTCTTTACTAATGACACTAAAATAAAACGAAACTTAAAAAGAAACAAAAGCGGAAAGGAGCATTATAGCATATTATTAGAATGTGGATATTTTGCTGTTACCGGTAACATACATAAAGAACACAGAGTATATTTTTGCAGATATGGTAATGCCGTTATCGCACAGCGTATACTTGAATGTGAAGAAGAAGGAAGACAATTTGGCAAAGAAGATGCTCGTATTACAATCAATATTATAAACGAAAAAGAGTATATCAGGTATCTGATCAAATCTTTCATGCAGTTTCTGACAAATAAGTTAAGTAAGAAAAAACAAAAAAAGGAATCCGAAATTTATACTGATATACGTAATAAAAATTACTTTTTCAGTGCCACTACGCATGATGATCAGAAAAGGTATATTATGAAATACAAGAATAATGATAATCATGTTTTGTTCAAACATCAACTCAATATGAAGCTGATGATGAGAATCATGTATTATGACTCAAATGACAAAAACTTCGAAACTGACGACTGGAACAAGTGGTTAAGGGATTATGAAGGCTATTAATTTACGATGAATATTTGACTTCAATAACAGAAATCAGAAATTATCGAATTGATAATGCAGATTATTATTTTGTTGGTGTATGCGGAATGAAGAACTTATGCTCATAGATATACATCTTACGAATAAAGAAAATATACATAATATCACGCTTGACATTATGCACAAAAAACGAACTGATTTTTTGTCGCACATCCACTTGCCTAACCCCTTGACATTTTCATTTTCTTAGCGTATAATGAGGCCATAACAAAAGAATATTATGCGGTAGCACCTTAGTATAAAAGGAAAGTCCGTTATTTTTGTGAGTAGGATAACTCTGCTCATAGAAATAACGGACTTTTTTTCGTGATTTTTTTCTCACGATGTTATCTTTGATTGTTCTGAAAAATTATGATAATATCAATTCAGACGATAACCCTACACCGAAAACAAAACGAAAGGATGATATGTATGAAACAGAATCCAAACACTATACATTGTGTAAGCTGTTCTCACAGTATGCAGGAAGGAGATATCTATTTTCAGTATGAAAACAAGTTTTTTTGTCCTCGTTGTTTCAATGACACATGCGTTTCAGGTAGCAAACGGTATCTGATTAACAACGGAAAACATTATCGTGTTATTTTTAATGCTGATATTGAAGAAGGCGTATATGCGCTTTCGATAATAGAGCATAGTATAGTCGTAAATCAGGTACATGGCAAAAAATCCGGCGATAAAACCACTCTCGACTGGATTAAGACAAAAACAAGCGAAGGCTTTTATGTTTTTGACAAAAGGCAATACGGTGTGGTTATTTATTTTCCTGAAAAGATGATCGTTGAGGAATCTGAATTCGTGTATTATGATAAACCTTATGGCAGGTATTATTATCTGGCAGAAAAATATTCAAAAGCGAATGAAAAACCGATTTCGTTTTTATGTAAAGAAGAAAAGATATACGGGATTTCCTGTATGTCTAAAGCATATGAAAGACTTTATAAAGTTTCGGTCGGATGCGAATACGATAAAATGATCAGAGAAGATGACTACAGAAAGGAAATGAAGAAATCAATGAGTACAAAAATAATTGAAGAGGCTTTAAAAACTATATCCCCCTCAG
>JAFXHL010000085.1 GCA_017536405.1 Oscillospiraceae bacterium | reverse complement strand
ACGTTATAGGAACAGTTCTTTTCCTCGTTGTTTTCTATACACTTGACGCATTCATCCATTTCTCATTCGTTGATGAATCTGTAACAACATTCAATATTGCACTTGTACATACAATCTTTAACCTTTCGACAACTTTAGTTCTCATCCCCTTTACAAATCTTCTTGAAAAACTCGCTTATAAGATTATCAGAGATAAAGAAAACGAAGACGAAAAAATTCAGCTTCTCGATGAAAGACTTCTCAGCACTCCCGGTGTGGCTATAGAACATTGCCGTAACCTCACAATAAAGATGGGCCAGCTTTCAGAAGAAACAATAAAGATGGCGTTAGAGCTTCTTTCTGATGATGAATATGATGAAGAAAAAGAAAAACTCGTTATCACAAACGAAGGCATCATAGACAGCTATGAAGACAAACTCGGAACATACCTTGTAAAACTTTCAAGCCGAAGCACAACAGTTCACGATGGTAACACAGTTTCAATGCTTCTTCACGCCATAGGCGACTTTGAAAGAATTTCAGACCACGCAGTAAACCTTATTACAACAGCAACAGAACTCAGAGAAAAGAATATAGTATTTTCTGACAAGGCTGTTGAAGAACTTAAAGTTCTCTATTCTGCGGTTTCGGATATCCTCGAAATGACAGTAAAGGCATTTGAAACAGAAAATCTTCACCTTGCTGAAAAGGTTGAACCTCTTGAAGAAGTTATCGACGGAATGAGAATAGAACTCAAATCACGTCATGTTGCAAGACTTCAGAAAAACCAGTGCACACTTGAACTCGGCTTTATCTTCTCTGACCTTTTAACTAACCTTGAAAGAGTTGCCGACCATTGTTCAAATATCGCTGTTTGCATGATTCAGCTTAAAACAAACAGTCTCGAAAACCACGAATATCTCAATATGATAAGACAGTCGGACGAGTATTTCCAGAAGAAATTCAAAACAAACTCAGAAAAATACGCGCTTCCTTCTGCTGAATAAAAAAATAAACCTGAGAAGATTTTTCTTCTCAGGTTTTTATTTATTTCTTTATCTTTTCCATAGCCTTTTTGACATAAGGGTTTTCCTTTATGGGATACCAGTCGCCGTTAAGGTCAAATCTTCTTGTTGAACGCGAAAGACTCGAACACTGTAAAAGTGTATATTTCTTTCCGACAGATTCGCCATATACTTTAAGACGCTTTACAAAATCCGCGAAGCAATCTTCTGTTAAAGTTTCGTTGAATCCGCCCATTTCGTTGAATACTTTTTTAAGACACCAGAATGACTGATAGAAAACGGGTGACTTCTTTCTCATCATCTCAGGAAGATTCAGAACTGTTTCATAAACCGATGATGCTACAATTCCCATAGATAATCTTTCGGGCTTTTCAAACATTCCTCCGCCGATGTATTTTCTTGTTTTAAGCATCTGATGAATTTCAATGAGTGTATAATCCGATATTCTGCAATCGGGGGAAAGGATAAGAAGAATTTTTCCCGATGCGACAAGAACCCCCATATTTATGAGCGCCGAAAGGGTCATTTCGTTATTGTTCTTAACAACAAGACAATCAAAATCCTTTGCGATTTCTTCTGTTCTGTCTGTGCAACGGTCGGCAATAACAACCGTTTCAACCGAGCCTTCGGGGAGTTTCATAGATGCTGTTCTTATCGAACAAAGACATTTTGCAATCTGTTTTTCTTCGTTATGAACGGGAACTACTACCGAAATAAGTTTATCTGACATTTTAAAAATCCTCCCTGAAAAAGAATACATCAAAAAAATTATACCATACAAAGCCTTTATTTTCAATGATTGATAGATAGAAGATTTCTTCCTGAATTTATGAAAAATGACACAAAGAGAAAGGGTATCGGAAAAACCGATACCCTTGATTTGTTTATTGAAATACAGAAAATCTTCGTTGCCGAGCCACAAAGCCCGTTACGATATTTTCTTTGCGACCAAGCGGTTATGATTTTACAAGTTCTGCAGCAACTGCGTTGAGTTCTTCGATAACTGCTGTTATTTCAGAAACGCTGTCACTTATGAGCTGTGAGCTTGCGTTGAGAGCTTCAACCGCTCTGTCGGTGTTGGATACATTTTCCTTTGTATTAGTAACTTCACCGATGATAGCATCTGAAGAGTTCTTGATTTCTGTAACGCTTGAGAGAATTTCATCTGTTCTTGCCTTAGCTTCAGCGAGAGTCTCAGCAGATTTTACTGCGAGAGTTCTAACTTCATCGGCAACAACCGCAAATCCCTTACCATACTGACCTGCTCTTGCGGCTTCGATTGAAGCATTGATAGCAAGGATATTTGTCTGGTCTGAAATTCCTGAAATCTGACCTAAGATTTCTGTGTATTCGTTGATGCCTGTGCTTATCTTCTTAACGGCTTCAGCGATGCCACCTGCACGGTCGTAAACATTAGCGATATCTCTGTTGATAACAGCCATATCCGACTTGATGCTTTCGTTCTTAGCTGAGTTTCCGATTGCGTTTTCAGCAATAGGCTGAATCTTTTCTGTGAGTGATTCGAGTGAATCGTGAATCTGTGTAACAGAATCCTGAAGCTTTCCGTGTCTTGCTTCAAGTCTTACCTTCATATCCTGCATCTGCTGCTTTTCGAACATAATACAGTTATTGGGTGTATTGTTTCCTGCAAAGACGCTCATAGCCATATGCTTACATGACTTGTATCCACAAGCATGACAGTCGATATGACGGTCTGCTTCTGTGAACTTGCCCATGCTGTTGAATACAGGGTCGAGTTCGTGCATTGTAGGAATTTTGTCTGTGCATCTGTTCTGATATGTTCTTATAAAGTCCTTGAGTTCAAGGTCTCTGAAAATCTTTGTGTGGAATCTTTCGTTCTTCTTATTCTTTGCGGCAAATCCCTTGACCTTCATCATGATGTCATATGAATTGAACATATCAAACTTTTCGATAGCGCCCGCGCCTGAGTTACAACCGAATTCACATGAGAGAACATCGTAAACTGCGGGGAGCTTTGAGGGGCTTGTTTCGAGATATGTGTCAAGGTCTTCATAAATCTTCTGAACGCCTTCTGATGTTGTAACAGAAAGGTCGGGTGCGAAAACTTTAAGACATTCCTTAAGTCCTCCGGGGATAGGATAGAAAGCACCGTCAAATCCTCTTGCCTTTGAGAATTCAAATGGGCTGTGTCCCTTTCCGAGAACAACATGATGTTCTTCTATGTATTCCATAAGTCTTCTGAAAGTAACATTAAGGCTTATGTAACCTGTATTCGCGAATTCATCACCCTTTGCGATACAGGGAGTAAGACCGATGAGTGTATCGTGGTTGCCAAGATATTTCTTGACATATACTGCTGTGCAGAGAAGGGGAGAATGAACAGGTGAAAGCTTGGGTAAAAGCTCGGGTTTATGCTTTTCAGCATAGTTTACAATAGCGGCACAAGGCTGTGAAATAATCTTTGCGTTGGGATTCTGCTTAACATATTCAAGATGGAGATATGTACAGATATCCGCACCGAAAGATGCGTCGTAAACTTCGTTTACACCCATATCCTTAAGCCACTGAAGAACATGTCTCCATTTGCCGTCCATCGCTGTCTTGATAGCGGGGGCAACAACAAGAGAAACTTTCTTTGTTTTTATAAGTCTCATCATTTCGTCGAGACCGTCTGTATAATAACGCGCACCGTGCTGACAGTTCTTTACACACTCTCCGCAACGGATACATTTATCATCATTGACATGAACAACCTTACCGTCATAACGGTTAGCATTGGGAACAGGACATACTCTTATGCAGGCATTACAACCGATACATTTATCTGCTATAACATTAATCATAAAAAGAACTCCTTTTCAAGATAGATTTATACAACATAATTTTATCACTTTGTTACATTTTAGTCAATTAAACAGAGCAAATTTAAAATAAAATAGGGAATTTGCACAATATATTATATTAAAAATTTATGAATACAATAATCTAATTGGAATATTTTTACAAAAGCATTCCTCTTATGCGGTAATTACAAAGTCATGGTTAACATAAATTAACAAAAACGATGTTGCTACTTGCCCCGAAAAGATATATAATAAAGCATAAGGGAAGTGAATTTATGAAGATAACATCTTTGGTTGAAAATATATCGGAAAAAGAGAATATAGGTGCTGAACATGGTCTTTCTCTTTTCATAGAAACAGAAAATCATAACATTCTTTTTGATATGGGTCAGACAGACCTTTTTTCAGAGAACGCAGAAAAACTTTCTGTCGACCTTTCATCCGTTGATATTGCCGTTTTGTCACACGGGCATTACGACCACGGCGGTGGGCTTTCAAAGTTTCTTTCGCTTAATGACAAAGCGAAAGTATATATAAATAAAAATGCATTCGGCGATTATTATAACGGAACCGAAAAATACATAGGTCTTGATAAATCGCTTATGGGAAATCCGCGCTTTGTTATGACGGATGATTTATATGAAATCGAAAAGGGTCTTTCGCTTTATTCCTGTAATGATAAAGAGAAAAAATATGACCTTGGCAGTTTCGGTCTTAAAAAGAAAGAGGGAGAAAATTTTCTCCCCGATGATTTTATTCACGAACATTGTCTTTTAATTGAAGAAAACGATAAAAAAGTCCTTATAAGCGGATGTTCTCACAAGGGAATTTTAAATATCGCAGAGTGGTTTTCGCCCGATGTTTTAATAGGCGGATTTCACTTTTCAAAACTCCCTCCTGATGAAAAATTAAGGGAATACGCAGAAATATTGTCATCATATGAAACTACATTCTACACCTGCCACTGCACGGGAGAAGAACAGTATAAATTTATGAAAAAATATATGGATAACCTTTTCTATCTCTCATCGGGAGAGAGCATTGAAATATAAGGAGGAAGAGAATTATGATAAAAATACCGAATCCGTATTGTGATGTGGGTTTTGATTTTGAGGATAAGAATTTCTATGAAGAACTTAATAAAATATCAACAAGAAACGACAATTATTCAGTGAGTAAGGGTACAAACAGATATTCTCTTATTCTTGTGGACGAAGATATAGAGATATGGGGCGGAATAAATTCCGAAACCGATAAGATTGAGCCCTATGATATCAACCTTCATTACAACACCCATAAAGAAACAGTGGTTACAAATCCACGCTGGTTTGCGAAAACAAAAACGGGCGCTACGGGAATACTTGAATTATGGGACAGAAATAAGGAATTCCGTTTTAATGTTATGGTTCCTGACGCCTATATGTTTCAGACATTTACACCTGATTATGATAAAAAATACCATTGTCAGTTGGCTTGTTTTGTTTTGGAGTATGAAATTTTCAAAAACGAAACCGAACTCAGCTCTGAACTCGGAACGATGACAGCACAGTCATTCACGACAATAGGCGGACTGAAAGACGACTCGCCTTATGCATGGATAAAGGGATACATAAGAAGGATAGACCTTAAAACAAACCCTTATACATCGAAAAAATATTATCATATGGTTGTTGAAAGTTATGCCATGTCCTTCGATGTTCTTCTGGGAGCTGACTATGTCAAGACAGAAATATCCGTCGGCGATATAATATCGGCAGAGGTTCTGCTTTCGGGTAAAATTTCAGACAGATATACAGGAGAAGATTATGGCAGAACAGAAAGAGAAAAGTGCGGAAAATCAAAGATAAAAACCCTCGATGAACTTTATGATGTCCTTTGCGAATGCTGGTCTGAAAAGACAACTCATCCTACATATAAATACAAATGGAACAAAAATAATCCCGAAATGGGTCAGGATGCTGTTACGGCACTTGTTATCTACTATATGTTCGGCGGAAAGATATGTTGTATTGACAGGATGAGAAAACGATATTTCAACGAAATAAACGATAATATCATTGATATGGTATCGCATTATCCGGAAACATTCTATCACAGGAACAAAAAAGAAGTGAATGAATTTCATATCCTTAAAGACCCCGATACCAAAAGACGCTTTAAAATTCTTACAAAAGAAATTGCTAAAAAAACAGGTTGTGGAATAATTCACAGAATTTTTCCGAATGCAGGTTTGTTGTAAAAAAATCCCCGTAGCCATAGTGACTACGGGGTTATTTTTATTCTTCAGAGAACATATCTTTTCCGACACCGCAGAGAGGACATTCAAAATCATCGGGTAAATCCTCGAATTTTGTTCCAGGTGCAATTCCTAAATCGGGAGCACCGAGTTCTTCGTCATAAACCCATCCGCAAGCGTCACATACATACTTTTTCATAAATAATACCTCCGTTTAGTTAGATTTATTTTATTTCTTCAAAATCTGCAACTCCGTGTTTACAGAGAGGACAGATGAAGTCATCGGGGAGATTTTCGCCTTCATAGACATATCCGCAGATTTTGCAGACATATCCCTTTTTGCCTTCTGTCTGAGGCTTCGGCTTAACATTTTCCTGATAATAGGTATATGTCATTGTTTCCTTGTCAGAGATAACTCTCGCTTCGGTTACCTTGCATATAAACATTCCGTGAGTGTCAAGGTCGATATACTGTTCAACTTCGAGTGAAAGGAACGAGTTTATATATCGTGGTAAGAATACAAGCCCGTTATCAGAACGAAGCGGTGTACAGCCCTCAAACTTATCGGTGTTTCTTCCGCTAACAAAACCGAACTTTTCAAAAACAGCGAAAGGTGCGTCGGTTGAAAGACAGTTTATATTCATCTTTCCCGTCTGCTTTATAACATGGTGAGAGTAGTTTTCTTTGTTTATAGTAACAGCAATTCTGTTCGGTGTATTTGTAACCTGAGTAACTGTGTTTACTATAAGTCCGTTATCCTTCTTGCCGTCGTTTGATGTTACAACATAAAGACCGTAACCTATATTGAAAAGTGCTGAAAGATTATTCTTGTCAACATCTTCGCCCTTCTGCGCAAGGTATTCCATACAGAGTTCGTCCGAAAGTGCTGAAAGCGATGCCGAACTTTCTTCCGAAAGCGCTGAAAGAATTTTTACTGTGTTTTCTGTAAAGGTTATGTTCTTTGATTTTTCAAACATTGATTTCATAACCTTTGTTGCCATCGGTGCCCAGCTTCCGTTTTCGATAAGGGCAACTGTTCTGTTTGAGAAATTTCTTTCTGTGAGATGATTTATGAATTCTCTCATAAAGGGGAATATTTCTGCGTTATAGGTTGTTGTTGCGAGAACGAGTTTGTTATAACGGAAAGCGTCCGAAACCGCTTCAGACATATCGCATCTTGCAAGGTCATAGACAGCAACAGAGGGGCATCCCTTTGCTTTGAGGTCGTCAACAAGCTTTAAAACTGCCTTTCTTGTGTTTCCGTAAACTGATGTATATGCTACGCAGATGCCCTCTTTTTCAGGCTGATATGATGCCCATGTCGAGTAAAGACCGATATAATATCCTAAATTTTCTTTGAGAACAGGGCCATGTAAGGGACAGATAGTCTTAATATCAAGCCCCACCGCTTTTTTGAGAAGAGCATTTACCTGTGCACCATATTTTCCTACAATGCCGATATAGTATCTTCTTGCTTCGTCCGCCCAGTCATCATTTTCATCGGGAACGCCGAATTTTCCGAAACCATCCGCCGAGAAAAGAACCTTATCATATGAATCATAAGTAACGATTACTTCGGGCCAATGCACCATAGGCGCAGTAACGAAAGTCAGAGTGTGCTTTCCGAGAGAAAGGGTATCTCCCTCGCCGACTGTGATGTTCTTTTCCGCAAAATCCGTTCCGAAAAAGTTTTTCATCATAGCAAAAGCCTTAGCCGATGAAACGATTTTCGCATCGGGATATGCTTTTACAAAGTTCATTATGTTTGCCGAATGGTCGGGTTCCATATGCTGAACAATGAGATAATCGGGATTTCTTCCGCCTAAGGTATCGCGGATGTTATCAAGCCATTCGTGAGTGAAGTTCATATCAACAGTATCCATAATTGCGATTTTGTCATCAATAATCGCATAGGAATTGTATGAAATTCCCTTCGGAACTTTATACTGACCTTCGAAAAGGTCAATTTTCTTGTCATTAACGCCGATATATCTTATATCGTTTGTTATTGTCATAGAATTATCCTCCTTTGAAAAATAATTTGCTAAAAGGATTATATCATAAGATTTTTTTAAATTCAATATAAAAGAAAAAATTTACTTTTTCTTTGCGTGAGAATTATATTGAAATAAATGGGTTTTTGTGGTATAATATACGAAATGAGTATTCCCCCGAAAGAGAGGGTATAAACAATGGAAGATAAAAAAATAAAATCCTATCGCAAAAACTGGACAGGTTCGAGCCTTGCTCTTCTCGGCAACGAACTCAGAGAATATACTGCGCCTTTAAGAGAACTTATGGCGTATTTCCGTTGCGCTATTATGGAGGTTGAAACGAAATTCCGCGTTCTTAATGAAGAACTTTCACTGGAATACGACCGCAACCCCATAGAGTCGATAAAGACAAGGCTTAAATCGGTAGAAAGCATCGCCGAAAAGCTCGACAGAAAAGGCCTTCCTATGACCGTTGAAAGCATTGAGGAAAATATCCGTGATGTTGCGGGAGTAAGGGTAATCTGCGGATTTCCTTCGGATATCTATATGCTCGCCGATGCGCTTCTGCGTCAGGATGATATAACACTCATAGAGAAAAAGGACTATATGGCAAATCCCAAACCAAACGGATACAGAAGTCTTCACCTCATAGTTGAAATCCCCATCTTTTTACACGATGAAAAGAAACCTATGAAGGTTGAGGTTCAGCTCAGAACCATATCTATGGACTGGTGGGCAAGCCTTGAACATAAAATCCGCTATAAAAAAGATATTCTCGTTACAGAATTTATCGAGAGAGAACTGCGTGAATGTGCCGAGGCGGCGGCAGAACTTGACAGAAGAATGGAAAATTTATCAGAAAGCATAATAAGAAACGAAGAAACGGAAGAATGAGATGTTTTTTAAAACACGAAATGTAGAACTGTATTACGAAAAAACAGGCGAAGGCGAACCTCTCATACTTCTCCACGGAAACGGAGAAAGCCACGAAATATTCAACGAGGCGATAGAAGTTTTAAAACGGAAATTCACAGTCTATGCTATCGACACGAGAGGACACGGACAGAGCTCCCCTGTTTTAGAAATACATTATGATGATATTGCGCATGACATATATCGTTTTATAAAGAGATTTGATATTAAAAAACCCGTTGTATATGGTTTCAGTGACGGCGGAATTGTAGCGCTTCTTCTCTGTATAAAACATCCCGATTTACTTGAAAGGGCGATAGTCAGTGGCGTTAATATAAACCCTCAGGGTATAAAGACAAAGTGGTTACTTCTTTTCAAGATAATCTATTTTCTTACAAAATCAGAAAACTATAAGATGATGATTACAGAACCCAACATCAGTTTTTCAGAACTTGAAAAGATAACAACGCCCGTCGATATTATCTGCGGAAGCCGTGATATGATAAAGAATTCGCATATGAAGGAAATTTCAGACCATATACCGAATTCAACCTATACGGAACTTATCGATGAAACCCACGGCAGTTATATCATCCATACAGATAAAATCGCAAGGGTAATAACCAAAAAGGTTGCAAGGGATATCATAGAAAGAGTTACCAATATGGAAGAACTTTTCGATATCCTTGTTGTTAAACTGCGGAATGACCCCGAAGAATTCTTTACTGATGAAAAAATTCAGGATTATTACAAAATAGTCCTCTCTTACTATGAAAACGGTCTGTGGCTTTCTGATTATGAGGCCGACCAGAAAGGCTTTCTGCCGAGAAGTTTAAAGAGGGGGATTTTATCGCAGGACGGTTTTTATAACTTTATCGCAGATGTTGTTTCAAAAGAAAAAGAACTTGACAGAAACAAGCAGGTGTGATAATATAAATCAGAATTTTAATATATGCTGCCACCGGGTAGCGAAGATGCAAAAAAGCATCCGTATATACATCGTTAGGTCTTTGAAGATGTATATGGCGGGTGCTTGATTTTTTTAAAGGAGTAATTATGAAAAAACTGACGGAATATTTTTCAAAGACAGAAATCGCTCTGTGGTCTGTATCGGGGGTTATGATAATATCATCTTTCTTTATTTTCGACAGAGAAAACTATATGACCCTTATAGCCTCTTTAATAGGAATAACATCGCTTATTTTCGCGGCAAAAGGTAACCCCGTTTCCCAGATACTAATGATAATTTTCAGCCTTATGTATGGCGCGATTTCTTTTACATTCTCATACTACGGCGAGATGATAACCTATCTCGGAATGACCTTACCTATGTCTGTTACAGCACTTGTTTCGTGGCTTAAAAATCCTTATGAAAAGGGAAAGAAAGAGGTTAAGGTAAACACATCTTTTTCAAAAAAAGAAATTCTTTTTATGATTTTTTTAACACTTGCAGTAACGCTTGTTTTTTACTTTATTCTTAAAAGACTTAAAACATCAAATCTTATTCCAAGTACCATTTCTGTTGCGACAAGTTTTGCAGCGGTTTATCTTACATTCAGAAGAAGCCCCTATTTTGCACTTCTATATGCCATGAACGATATTGTTCTCATTATCCTCTGGATACTTGCAAGTATCTATGATACAAGTTATATCTCGGTTGTTGTATGCTTTATGGCGTTTCTTGCAAACGATATATATGGCTTTATCAGTTGGCGCAGAATGGAAAAAAGACAGAAAAAAACGACTGTTAATTAACAGTCGTTTTTGTTTTGCTTACTTTTCTCATAATCTTCACAATCGGCGGAATCAAAAGCCCGCAGATAAGATTGCTTACCCCGTGGATACAGTCGAAAGGAAGCCCCGAAACTATCCACGCGATAGTCCCCTTAAAATCAAGACCGAACATAATTGCCTGCGCGGGCGCGTATAAAGTTCCGTATAAAAATCCGTGTAAAGAACAGATTATTATGTAGATTAAATGCTTTTTGTTTTCGGATATTTTTTCGGGGACGATAAGAACGCCTGTCCACAACGGAAGCCATATATAAATATATGGTATCCACCAGTTATTGAAGCCATAGAAAAGCCCCGTTAAAAGAACGAAAACCATTATAGGATAAATCGCTTTTTTTCTGTAAACAGCAGAAAACGAAACTATAAAAACCGCGATAAGATGAATGTTGGGGAGCGCTTCTGTAATGAGCTTTGAAACGAAAATCAGAGCGCCAAGCATCCCGAAGATTATGATTTCTTTTACTGACGGTTTAAAATCATTCCGCTCTGAATTCATATAAACCGCCCTCTGTGATTTCTGTTGTGTCAACACCCGAAACGGCATACTCTCCGTTTACATAAAAAGCCCAGTATTTTCCGTCTGTGTCGAAGTCGAGAGTAGTTCCGTTTACAGTCTTTACATAAAGTCCGTAATCGCTGTCTTCACCCGATATCAAACCTACTTTCATAAGTGCATCGCCGACTGTTTTTTCATCGGTGTAAACGGTGAAAAGCGAGTTGTTTCCGCTTCCGTCATAAACGATGAAAGTGAATGATTTTTCGCCCTCGCCGATTTCCTGATAGTCATAAGAAACCATAGGTGCTTCGGGCTCTTCGACAGTTACTTTTTTGCAGGCTGAAAGCGTAAAAGACATCGCCGTAATCAATGCCATAAGAAGAAAGTTTTTTGCAATTTTTTTAAAAAGATTTTTCATAGCAAAACTCCTTTTTGATTTTTTGAAAATTTTTCCCAAACAGGCGCTCGCTGTTTTTATGGGATTTTTTATCTGTCGGAAAGTATTTCGACTCGATGAGAAAATCATCCGCCTTCTCAGGAATAATCCCAATGGCATTTGGGGGATTTACGGCATCCTTACAGAATGATTTTTTTAGTTCATCACACGGCAACGGGCTTGTGCAGGATTCTCACCTGCTTCCATTCCGACAACAGATATTATAGCATAGGTTTAATGTGTTTACAAGTAAAACAAAAAATGGTGCTATTGTCAGGATAATGACCATATAGAAGAAGGGTACCGAGCGATAAACTCAGGTACCCTTGATTTGTATATTACGGATTGCCAGAAGGCGAGCCGCCTTTGGCATTTCGTAATTCAGTTTACGAAAAACCAAAGCATGTAGCTCGGTACCGATAAAACTTCTTTATCGGTAGTACCCTAAGGGGCTCCCTTCAGAGCACCATTTTTTATTTTACTGCGAAACCATATCTTCGATATTTCCTGTTTTTCCTGCAAGACCTAAGGCTGTGTCAACGGGGAGAGAGAAGCATATTCCCTTATTTTCTGTCATTATTCCTGCTTCTTCCATAATGTTTTTCATAACCTCGTCTCTGTCGTCTTTTCCGACAACGATGAAAACAACATCCTTTTCAGGCTGAATAGAAATGCCGAGGAATTTTGCAGCTTCTTCTCCACCAAGACCCAGGCCGTGAAGAAGTGTTCCTCCGCGGGCACCTGCTGATTTTGCAGCCTCTTTAACGGCCTCAAATCCGCCTCTGTTTACTATTGTTACTATGAGTTCGTATTTTGCCTCTGACATCTCTTTTGTTCCCTCCTTGTCGGGCGAAGTTTTGTTGAGTTTGAATGCCGTTCCAGATGCGGCTGTTATGGGGATTGTAAACGCTATTCCTTTTCCTGCCTCTGTGAGAGAGAGTTTATTGTTGAAAATCTCATAGAGGTGCATAACCTTTTCGTCTGAAACGAATGAAAACGCCGTTACTTTCTTGTTTTCGCCAAGACCTAAATAATCGAGCATTTCCGAATCGGCAGAGCCATATGCGTGTGTTAAAAAACGGCAGGGTATATTTTCTTCAATGAGAATGTTCTGAACAAGATGACCGAAACTGTAATCTGCTATTAAAATCATCGCTTTCATTTTTTATACACCCTCCTTTTCAAGAACTATAATATCGTCGCAATCGGCAGTGAGAGTAATGGGGAAAATCTGTCCCTCGTCCGAAACTGCTCTCGGCGAAGTCCTGAATTTGCTTATAAGACCTAAAATCTGTATTGTAAGTAAAGGAGTCATCGCAACCATAGCAACAATTCCGAATGCGTCTGAAGCGATATTTCCACCTGCTGCAAAGCTAGCACCCACAGCGAGAGGAAGAAGGAATGTTGCTGTTAAAGGCCCTGATGCAACTCCACCTGCGTCAAACGCAACAGATGTGAATATAGGCGGAACAAGAAAACTTATGATAAGTGCGAGTGCATAACCGGGGATTAAAAACCAGAGAATAGAAATTCCCGTTATAACTCTTAACATAGCAATTCCGACAGAAACCGAAACGCCGACAGCAAGGCTTATTCCTAAAGCCTTTGCAGAAATTCTACCTTCTGTTATTGTTTCAACCTGTTGTTTCAAAACATGAACTGCAGGTTCTGCCGAAACAATAAAGTAACCGATTATCATTCCTATCGGGATGAGTATCCAGGAAAATCCGCTTCCCGCAAGGCTTT
>JAFXHL010000084.1 GCA_017536405.1 Oscillospiraceae bacterium | reverse complement strand
TAATATCCGCAATCGGGACATTGTCCACCTATAAGCAGTTTCTGACAGATAGGACAAGTTGTTTCTCTTGCCATTTTGTAGTCCTCCTTTTCGGCTATTTGCATAATTGTAATTTGATTTTATATGTGTTATAATATACTTGGTATAGTTTTTTGTTTTACCGATGTAAAGCGATGATACAAACCGCTATAACAGACTGAAAGAATTATAAATCTTTTGTCGGATAAAGTCAAGTTAATAATTGCAAATAAACATAGAGGGTGAATGTTATGAAAACAGCATTTTTATTTCCCGGCGAAAATTCACAGTATATCGGAATGGCGAGAAGTCTTACCGAAACATATCCTAAATTCTTGAGTTATTTTTATGATATGAGTCAGATTTTGGGTTATGATTTAAGACTTGCCTGCTACTGCGGAGATGAAACATATCTTCACAGGGCATCTGTTATGATGCCTGCTATTCTCATAACCGATGTTATCGCTTATGAAGTTGCTAAATCAAAGGGAATGGCATTTACAGCCGTTGCGGGATATGGCGTCGGAGAATATGCGGCTATGGTTGCGTCAGGAATGATAAATCTTGAAACTGCTATGAAGCTTGTTATCGAAAGAGCGAAGGCGCTTGAATACTGCGAAAAGATGAAGCCCGGTTCTATGGCGGTTATAACAGGAAGAACAACCGAAGAGGTTGAAAAGGCCTGTGAAGAAATAGACGAATTTGTAATCCCTGCGATATACAACGCCCCCGATAACACTGTTGTTTCAGGAACAGACAGTGCGGTTGACAAGATAGTTCATAAATTCAACTCAGAAGGTGCACACTGCACAAGAACAACTCTTTCCTGCGCTTATCATACAAAGCTTATGCAGGTAGCTTCAGAAAGATTTCTCGAACAGATAAGATTCTTTAAATTCAATCCCCCCAACTGCAGATATTTCGCAGGGGATACAGGCGATGAACTCAAGGACTTTGACAATATGCCCGAATATCTTGCAAAGCAGCTTACATCTCAGGTGAATTTCGTAAGAGAGCTTGAAATTATGGCTGAACAGGGTTATGACACATTCATCGAATGCGGACCTATGGATATTCTTTCAAAATTCACACAGAAAACTTTACCCGAGGCACTTGTTCTTAATGTAGAGGATATGGAATCTCTCAAAAAATCCATGGCAGCACTCGGAATTCCCGATTAAAAGGTTGATGATTTAAAATGAAATGCACACTTATAGGTCATCCTTTAGGACATTCACTTTCTCCCGATATCCATACAAGACTCTTCTCTCTTTCGGGAACAACGGGTGAGTATGACCTTACAGATATTCCAAAAGAACTTCTCACAGAAAAAGTTGAATATCTTAAAACACTCGATGGCTTTAACATAACTATCCCTTATAAGACAGACATTATCCCTTATCTTTCATCACTTGACGAAACAGCAGAACGCTACGGCGCTGTAAACTGTGTTTCTGTCAAGGATGGAAAGATGACAGGCTATAACACAGACTGCATAGGCTTTATCCGTTCACTTGAAAAGGGAGGGCTTTCTCTATCGGGAAAAGTTCTTCTTTTGGGATGCGGAGGAGTAGGAAGAATGATGGCATGTGAATTTCTTCTTCACGGCGCAGACCTTACTGTTGCGGTTTTACCAGAAGAAATTCTTATGGCGGAAAAAGTTCTTTCCCAGATGAAAAACTGTGAAAATGCAAAGGTTATCTCTCTTTCTGATATTTCGGGTGAATTTGATTTATGCGCTAACGCAACACCTGTCGGAATGTTCCCGAAGGTTGACGCTTCTCCTGTTTCAGAAAAGATAGTTTCGTCCTGCAAGGCGGCTTTTGATGTTATCTATAACCCCGTTGAAACAAAGCTTATGAAGATGTTTGAAAACGAGGGCAAAAAGGCTGTCGGCGGAATGGCTATGCTTGTTTATCAGGCTGTTGCGGCACACGAAATATGGTATGGCGCAAAGTTTGATGAAAATGATATAAACTCGATTATTTCTCAGATGAACGAAAAAATAAAGAACAACTGAAATTGAAAGAAGGCGTTTTTTATGCTTACAATCTATCTCTGCGGATTTATGGGATGCGGAAAGACAACTGTCGGAAAGGCACTCGCTGAAAGGCTCGGACACAGCAATCATTCTGCTTTTCCTTTTATCGACCTTGACGAATACATAGTAAAGCGTGAGGGAAGATCGATAAAGAATATCTTTGATATCGACGGAGAGGAATATTTCCGTAAACTCGAAATAAAATGTATGCTTGAACTTTCAAATAACGGAGGGGTTATAGCTTTAGGCGGCGGAACAATCCTTTCGGAAGAAGCTTCAAGGGCGGCAAACGCCAGCGGAGAGGTTGTTTTCATAAACACACCTTTTGAAGTCTGCTATGAAAGAATAATGAGAGAAGATTTAGGAAGAGGCAGACCTCTTGTTATGACAAAATCAAGAATAGAGCTTGAAAATTTATATGCAGAACGCGCGTCGGTTTATGTTTCACATTCATCGCTTGCGGTTGACGGCGACGCAGAAGTTCAGCTTGTTGTTCAGAGAATAATCGATGCTCTCAGCAATCCCAGTGTTTAATTTAAAGGAGTGAATTCCGATGCCGCGTGGCAGAAAACCAAATGCAGCAAAAGCTGCTGAAAATAAAAAATACACACCCAAGGGCGAGGTTTTCTTTTCTCTTGATATAGGAACAAGAACTGTTGTCGGAATTGTCGGCGAAAAGCGCGAGGATGATTTTCATGTTATCGACTGCGTTTCTATCCCTCATAACAAAAGGGCGATGACCGACGGACAGATTGAAGATATAGAAGAAGTTTCAAAGGTTGCCTCAAGGGTTATTGCCGAACTTGAAAAAAATCTCGGCATAAAGCTTCAGAATGTTGCTATTGCGGCAGCAGGAAGAGCGCTCAGGACAAAACGCGTTAAGGTTGACATTGACATAGAAGGCAGAGATGTCATTACAGAAGATATGGTGCGTTCTTTTGAGATGGAAGCGGTTCAGCACGCACAGACAGAACTCGATAACGAAAATCCCGAAGGCTCTGTAAACTTCTACTGCGTAGGACACAGCATAATAAATTTCTATCTCGATGACTATCCTTTAAAGAACTTTGTCGGACACAGAGGAAAGACTGTTACCGTTGATATGATAGCGGCGTTTCTTCCTGAAACCGTCGTTGAAAGTCTTTATGCTGTAACAGATAAATTGGGTCTTGAAGTAAAAAGCCTTACTCTCGAACCTATTGCCGCTATGAATGTTATAATTCCCCCTGAGGTAAGACTTATAAACATAGCGCTTGTCGATATCGGTGCGGGAACATCTGACATTGCAATCTCAAAAGGCGGAAGTATCGTTGCATACGCTATGGCTACTACCGCGGGAGATGAAATCACAGAAGAAATCATAAGAAACTATCTTGTTGATTTCAATACAGCGGAACAGATGAAACTTTCTTCAAATAAGGAAGAATTCACATATACAGACATATTAGGTCTTGAACATACTGTTTCATCAGAGGAATTTTTCAAATCGCTTTATCCTGCGGTTGACCTTTTAGCTGCAACTATCGCTGAAAACATAGTTGCCGCTAACGGAGGGGAAAAGCCTGCTGCGGTATTCCTTGTTGGTGGCGGAAGCCGTGTTGAAGGACTTTCAGCTAAACTTTCCGAAAAACTTGGTATCCCCGAGGAAAGAGTTGCGATAGGAAATTCAAAGGTTATAAGACATATAACAACAGAAAAGCCTTATGTTTTAAAAGGACCTGAATTTATCACTCCCGTCGGCATAGGCGTTACCGCTACTATGTCGGGCGGATATGATTTCTCTACAATAATCCTCAACGGAAAGAAAATCAGGGCGTTCAACAAAAACGGAATGTCTATGCTTGATATTCTTTCTATGGCAGGATATCGTTCGACAAGTCTGCTCGGAAGATCAGGCAGAAATCTCACATACACAATAGACGGAAATCAGAAACTTGTTAAGGGCGGAATGTCTGACCCTGCTGTTATAACAGTAAACGGACTTCCTGCAAACATAAATTCACTCGTCAATAAGGGTGACAAGGTTGATATTGTTCCCGCTAAAAATGGCGAGGATGCCGCTATTCTTCTTTCAGAAGCTGTCGAAGGATTTAATCCTTTATCTGTTAAACTTTCGGGAATGGATTATAAAGCGGGTGTGTTTGCCGTTGTAAACGAAAAGGAAATCTATGACGGAAACTACCGCGTTGAAAACTTTGACAACATAAGAACGGTAAAAATTCTTACAATAGGTGAACTTCTCGCAAAACTCGACGCAGACCCCGAGAATTTCGTTGTATTCAAGGGAAAGAGAATTCTTCCCACAGATTATCTTATCGCCGATGACGAAGAATACACAATCGAAGAAAGAGATACTCTTCCTGCGAATATCGTTTCGGAAGAAGTTATTCCCGAACCTGTCGCCGAAGCGCCGAAGGCTGAAGAAGTAATTCCCGAACCTGCTCCCGTTGTTGAAGAAACAGCATATGAAGAAGACTTCACAGAAGATGAAATAGATAAAATTCTTTCTGAAGTAAAGGAAGAAACAAAGGCAGAAGCACCCGTTAAACCTGTTCAGAATGAAGAAGAGCCACCCTCACTCCTTACTGACAAGAAGGGTGTAACGGTTATTCTCAACGGAAAAACTCTCGCTATGAATCTTCAGAAGAACTGCACAGAAAACATCTTTTTAGAACTTATGGCCTAT
>JAFXHL010000083.1 GCA_017536405.1 Oscillospiraceae bacterium | reverse complement strand
GACAGACAGACAGGATAATTCTGCCCTTTTTCAGTTTGAATATTTTAAATAAAAACACTTTTAAGGCTTGATTTTATATCAGGTCTTAAAAGTGTTTTTTGTTTGTATAATTTATCGGAGGTAATATATATGGCAATTTTCAAATGTAAAATGTGTGGAGGAGACCTTGAAATAGGAAGCAACGAAACAGTTGCAGTCTGCGAATACTGTAATACAAAACAGACTATTCCTGCGCTTGACAATGAAAAGAAAATAAATCTTTTCAACCGTGCAAACAGACTTCGTTTCAATAACGAATTTGATAAAGCAGCAGGTGTATATGAAAGTATCGCAGCAGAATTTCCCGAAGAAGCTGAAGCATATTGGGGACTTTGTCTTTGTAAATACGGCATAGAATATATAGACGATCCCAAAACAGGAAATAAAGTTCCTACATGTCACAGAACATCTTTTGATGAAATATTCAGCGACAACAATTTCAGTCTTGCACTTGAATATGCTGATTTCACAGCAACAAGCGTATATCGTGAAGAAGCAAAGGAAATCGACCGTTTGCAGAAAGCAATTCTTGATATAGCGAAAAACGAAGAACCTTTCGATATTTTCATTTGTTACAAGGAAACGGCAGAAGACGGTCAGCGAACAAAAGACAGTGTTTTAGCCCAGGATATGTATGACAAACTTACCGAAAAGGGATACAAGGTGTTTTTCTCAAGAATAACACTTGAAGACAAACTCGGAAAAGAGTATGAACCATATATATTCTCAGCACTTAATTCTGCAAAAGTGATGCTTGCTGTCGGAACGAAATATGAATATTACAACGCAGTATGGGTAAAGAACGAATGGAGCAGATTTCTCGATATGATGAAATCTGACAAAGAAAAAGTTCTTATCCCTTGCTATGCCGATATCGATGCATATGATATGCCACAGGAATTCAAAAACCTTCAGGGACAGGATATGGGCAAAATCGGCTTTATGCAGGATCTTTTAAGAGGTATCGGGAAGATACTCAGCGAAAACGCACCACAGCAGACAATTATCAGAGAAACTGTTGTTTCTTCAGGAAGCGCAGATACAGCGCCACTTCTTAAAAGAGCATTTATGTTCCTTGAAGACGGCGATTTCAAAAGCGCTGAAGAATACTGCGAAAAGGTTCTTGATATAAATCCCGAATGCGCAGAAGCATATCTCGGAAAGCTTATGGTTGATTTTAAAATCGACAGAAAAGAAAATTTTAAAAACCTTGATAAACCCTTTTCTGATAATATCAACTATCAGAAAATTATGCGTTTCGGTGATGAAGATCTCAAAAACGAGTTATCGGGATATATTGAAGAAATCAACCAGAGAAACGAAAACGAAAGGCTCGAAGGAATATACAGTAATGCTCTGAACATATTACAGACATCAAATAACGAATCTGAAATCAGAGAAGCAAAGAAAAAGTTTGAAAGCATAAGCGATTATAAGGATTCTGTTGAAAAAATAGCCGAATGCGAAGAAAAAGCATTGGAATATCTCTATGCCCGTGCTTGTAATAAGATGAAGGAAGCCGAACATGAATATGATTTAGGTCATGCTGCAGAATTATTTGATGAAATTATAGATTATCGTGATTCATCAGAATTAAAACAGGAATGTCTTGAAAAAGCTGAAACCATTAAAAAAGATTTTGTATATGAGAGAGCTCTTAAAGCGTATAAGAGTGATGATGAGGATATACCGAAAATCACAAGGGCTATTTCTGAATTAAAAACAATCAATGGTTGGAAAGATTCGGCAGAACTTATTGAAAAATGTAAAGAAAAGATAATAAAAATAAATGAATTGGAAGAAATCAGAAAACAAGAACAGGAAAAGCGTCGCCAGGCTGATGTTATTAAACAGAAAAAGCGTAAAACCATAAGGATAATTATAACATTACTGATAGTTGCTTTGATTATCGTTTTGGCTTTTGCTGTTATCTTTGTTGTTATTCCGAATAGGATTTATAATCAGGGTATTGATTATATGAATGAAGGACAATACACCTGGGCTATGAACAAATTTGAAGAAGTTGGTTTTGATTATAAAGATTCTCAGGCTAAATATGAAGAGGCAAAACTTGGATTTTATAATCAATCAATAGATCTCATGAATAGCGGAAAATTTGTAGAAGCTATGTGGAGATTTGAGGAAATCGGCTTTGATTATAAAGATTCTCAGGCTAAATATGATGAAGCCAAAAAATGCTATTTTAATAAGATGAATAAAACAGCTGTCTCATTGGGATTTAATCATATTGTTGGACTTAAATCAGATGGAACAGTTATTGCCAAAAGTTATAATTATTATATCGACGAGACAGTTATCAGAAAATCTAACGAAGAAGGAGAGTGTAATGTTAAAAGCTGGAAAGATATTACCTCTGTTTCTGCAAGCTATGGTCATACTGTAGGTCTTAAATCCGACGGAACAGTTGTTGCAACGGGAGAAGAATCATATTTTGATGGAGTATCAGACTGGACAGATATTGTATCAATTTATGCAGAGATTGGTCATACAGTAGGTCTTAAATCAGATGGAACAGTTGTTGTTACATCGTCAGCTATGAACGATGAAGTTTCAAGTTGGACAGATATTGTCGCAGTTTCTGTAGACTCTGATCACTTGGTAGGTCTTAAATCCGACGGAACAGTTGTTGCAACGGGAGAAGAATCATATTTTGATGGAGTATCAGACTGGACAGATATCGTCGCAGTTTCTGCAGGTGCGTATCATACAGTAGGCCTTAAATCAGATGGAACAGTTGTTGCAATTGGATACAATGAATATGGATATGATCAATGTAATGTTTCAGACTGGACAGATATTGTCGCAGTTTCTGCAGGCTATGGTTATACATTAGGTCTTAAATCAGATGGAACAGTTGTTTCTACTGACGAATATTATGATATGTCAGCCTGGACAGATATTGTTGCAATATACGAAGGATCTTATGGTATTAAATCAGATGGAACTGTGGTTGCTTATTATAGCAGTGATAATGACAATTATAATGTATCAGGTTGGACAGACATAAAGGTTTACTGATAAAAAGCATAAAAAGGAGTGTATAGATATGGCAATAGCATCAGTTATAAAATACGAAGGCGATAACAATACTTTTATATGGAAGCATCCCGATGAGGATTTCAACAGCCTTACTCAACTTATCGTTCATGAAAGCCAGGAAGCAATATTCTTTATGAATGGCGAAGCGCTTGATACATTCGGCCCCGGTCGTCATACTCTCGAAACAGAGAATATTCCTAAACTCGGCAAATTTTTAAACAGAACAACAGGTGAAGATAATCCTTTCCATTGTGAAGTCTATTTTATCAACAAGACAGTTCAGATGTCGGTTAAATGGGGAACAGACTCAAAAGTAAGATACATAGATCCCGAATCGGGTATTCCCATTGAACTCGGCGCTTGCGGTGAGATGAACCTTGCTGTTTCAGACGGAAGAAAACTTCTTTTAAAACTCGTCGGAACAACAAACGGTATCGCATGGAACGATTCGGGAATGGGATTTACAAAATCACTTCAGAACTCATTCCGTCCTCTTATCTCAACAGCAGTAAAATCAAACCTCAGTTCTGCTATAAAGGCTGAAAACTTTGACATTCTTGAAATAGACGAACATCTTGAAAGTCTTTCAAAAACTTTAAGAGGAAGAATTATAGACGGCTTTGAAGAATACGGACTTACTATTCCTCAGTTCTATCTGACAACAGTTGTTCTTCCTGAAGATGACCCGAATTTCAGAGAACTCAGAAAATTACATACAGTATCTCTCCGTCAGAGAACAATCATGGCCGAAGGCGAAATAAAGACAACTATGGCCGAAACCGAAGCAGCAGTTACAGCAGCGCAGAGAAATGTTGAACTCGAAAGACAGACAACTCAGACAGAAGTTGCAAAGCGTGAGGCAGAAAGAGAAGTTATTGCTGCAAAGGCAAGAGCAGAGGCTATGAAGGCAGAAGGTTTTGCCGAAGCAGAAATTATGCATGCCAAGGGTTATAATCAGAAAGATGTTATTCAGGCTGATGTTCAGAAGGCTTATGCCGAAGGCATCGGAAATATGACAATAAACGGAAGTGGTGGCGGAGTAGCAGGCGATATGATAGGCCTTGGTGTAGGAATGGCTGCAGCAGGAACAATAGCGCCTCAGCTCGGCGATATGTTCAAGGGAATGAATCCTGCTAACGCAACTTCAGATGAAAAAACATCTTCTCAGATAAGATGCCCCAGATGTAACGAAAGCGTTCCCGAAAATGCAAAGTTCTGTCTTAACTGTGGGGAAAAGATAGAGATTGTTCCCGATGGAATGATTATATGCCCCGAATGTAAGAAAACCGTTCAGAAGGGAAAATTCTGTCTTGAATGTGGACATAAATTCATAACAGTATGTCCCAAGTGCGGAAACGAACTTCCCGAAAATGCAAAATTCTGCCTTGAATGTGGCGAAAAATTATAATCGGAGGGGAAAGCAATTATGAAAAAGAATTTTAAATTTTACATAATTATCTGGGCAACACTTTTAGCTATCTATAATCTGGCTGTGTTCCTTGTAAGACCTGTTGTTCCCGGATTTGATATTACATACGATGCACGTTTCTGGGTTGCCTGGGCAGTTGTTATCATAACATATATAGGACAGCTGTTCTGTGCTAAAATCGCATTCGATTCAAAAAACAACGAAAAACTTTTCCTTAATATTCCGCTTGTGACATACAGTTTTACAGCTATTATTGTTGAAACTATTGTTTCGGGAATATGTATGCTTATTCCGAATTGCCCTGCCTGGATTTCAGCAATTCTTTGCGTTATAGTTCTTGGAATCAGCATTATTTCTGTTACAAAAGCAAAAATCGCAGCAGATATAGTCAGCGATACAGATGATAAAATCAAGACACAGACATTCTTCATAAAGTCACTTACTATCGATGCCGAAACACTTATGAGCAGTGCCAAAAGCGATGCTGTCAAGGAAGAATGTAAAAAGGTTTATGAAACAGTAAGATATTCAGACCCTATGAGCAACAGCGCACTTTCTTCTGTTGAAAGCGAAATAACAATAAAGTTTTCAGAACTTAAAAAAGCAGTTGAATCAGATGACGCAGAAGAAGTCGGCAATATAGCAAATTCTTTCTGTATTCTCATGAACGATAGAAATAATAAATGTAAATTATTGAAATGAGGCAAATGACATAATGGCAATGTTCAAATGTAAAATGTGCGGAGGAAATCTCGAAGTCAGCAACGAAACGGTTGCAGTCTGCGAATACTGTAATACAAAACAGACTCTGCCAAAAACAAATGACGATGTTATGTCAAACCTTTTCAACAGAGCGAATAACTTAAGATTGAAATGTGAGTTTGACAAAGCAATACAGATTTATGAAAAAATTCTCGAACAGGACGATAGCGAAGCAGAAGCACACTGGGGAATCGTTCTCTGTAAATACGGAATAGAATATGTTGAAGACCCTGAAACTTCAGCAAGAATTCCTACCTGTCACAGAACATTGTTCGAGGCAGTAACAACAGATTCTGACTATCTTGCTGCTATTGATTATTCTGATGCAACACAGCAGTCGGTTTATGAAAGCGAAGCGAGAGCGATAAACAGAATTCAGAAGGATATTCTTAAAATCGTTGAAAACGAAAAGCCTTTCGATGTTTTCATCTGCTATAAGGAAACCGATGAAAACGGAAAGCGTACTGTTGACAGCACAATAGCAAATGATATATATTATCAGCTTACAGAAGAAGGTTTCAAGGTTTTCTATTCGGCAATCACTCTCGAGGATAAACTCGGCGAGGCTTATGAACCATATATCTTTGCGGCACTCAATTCTGCAAAGGTAATGCTTGTTTTGGGAACAAAGCCTGAATATTTCAATGCTGTATGGGTAAAGAACGAATGGTCGAGATATTTACAGCTTATGAAAACCAACCGTTCAAAACTTCTTATCCCTTGCTATCGTGATATGGACGCTTATGACCTTCCTGAAGAATTTTCACATCTTCAGTCACAGGATATGGGCAAAATCGGTTTTATCAATGATGTTATCAGAGGCATAAAGAAGGTTATACAGAAAAACGAAACAAAGCCTGAAACTGTTGTAAAAGAAACTGTTGTTCAGCAGATTCAGGGTAACACTGATACAGCGCCACTTCTTAAAAGAGCATTTATGTTCCTTGAAGACGGCGATTTCAAGAGTGCTGAAGAATACTGCGAAAAGGTTCTTGATATAAATCCCGAATGCGCAGAAGCATATCTCGGAAAGCTTATGGTTGATTTTAAAATCGGCAGAAAAGAAAATCTTAAAAACCTTGATAACCCCTTTTCTGATAATATCAACTATCAGAAAATTATGCGTTTCGGTGATGAAAATCTCAAAAACGAGATATCGGGATATATTGAAGAAATCAACCAGAGAAACGAAAATGCAAGAATTGCAAGGATATATAATGATGCTGTTGGTATGATGAGAATGGATACAGAATCATCATATGAACGGGCAATAAAAAATTTCGAATCAATATACGGATATAAAGATTCTATCGAGTTGGCTAAGAAATGCAGAGAGGCAATAGCGCAACTATGCGAAAAGCAAGAAAGAGAACGATTAGAACGCGAAGCGTGGGTAAGAACAAAAAAATTATTAGCCAAAAAGATAGCAGTCATAGCAGGGATAGTTATTATTGGAATAGTTATTTTAAATATTATTAATACAAATATTATTGTTCCATATAATAATAATTTGAAAATTTACAATCAGGCGATAAGTTATATGGATGCAGGGCAATACGAAGACGCTATGCAGAAGTTTGAAGAAGTCGGTCTTGATTTTAAGGATTCTCAGGATAAATATGAAGAGGCCATTTACAACCAAGCATTAAGTTCTATGGATGCAGGTCAATACGAAGACGCTATGCAGAAATTTGAAGAAGTAGGCTTGGGCTACAAAGATTCTCAAACTAAATATGATGAAGCCAAGAAAAAGCTTAAAGAGTATTATCAAAAGAGTATTAGAAAATCCATTTCTACCGGGTATTCTACCACAGCAGGTATCAAATCAAACGGAACTGTTGTTTCTGTTGGGAATAACGAAGATGGACAACGCAATGTTTCGGGTTGGACGGATATTGTCGCTGTTTCTGCAAGTGGATTTCACACAGTAGGCCTCAAATCAGATGGAACAGTTGTTGCAACAGGGTATAATGGTAACGGACAATGCGATGTTTCGGGTTGGACGGATATTGTCGCTGTTTCTGCAGGTAATTCTCATACAATAGGCCTTAAATCCGACGGAACAGTTGTTGCTGTTGGGAATAACAAATATGGACAATGTGATATTTCGAGTTGGACAGATATTGTCGCAGTTTCTGCAAGTGAGTATCATACAGTAGGTCTTAAATCAGATGGAACTGTTGTTGCAACAGGGGATAGTGGTTACGGACAATGTGATGTTTCAGACTGGACAGATATTATTGCGATTTCTGCAGGCGGGGTATGTACGGTAGGTCTTAAATCCGACGGAACTGTTGTTGCAACAAGGTATAACGAAGATGGAGAATGCGATGTTTCGGGTTGGACGGATATTGTCGCTGTTTCTGCAAGTGGATATCATACAGTAGGTCTTAAATCCGATGGAACAGTTGTTGCTGTCGGAAGAAACGATTTGGGACAATGCAATGTTTCAGGCTGGACAGACATTGTTGCAGTTTCGGCAGGATATGACTATACAGTAGGTCTTAAATCTTATGGAAGCGTTGTTGCTGTCGGAAGTAATAGTGATGGACAATGCAATGTTTCAGACTAGACAAACATAAAGGTTTACTGATAAAAAGCAGGTGAATTAAAATGGTCAGACACGAATATGTCCTCATATTAAATCATATTGGAAAAAGGCCGGTTGAATACATATATAATTTCGGTAGCAATAAGGGTGTTGAGTTGTTACTCTCAAAAAGCGGAGTTTCAATATCTGTGAATTCTGAAAAAATATATTGAAGAAATTATCAAGCCCAAGGCACAGACAATAAAGTAAAAAAAAGACTCATACACACCCCATAGATAATGGATAATGTGTATGAGTCTTTCTCGTTTTTAACATGTATAAGTTTTTATTGAATTCAGTTTTAATATAGATATTATTGTTTCTGATTTTCATCAGTTTTTTCTGACAGACTATCGGCAAAATCAGATATGATTTCGTAAAACTCTGATGCCTTATCTTTAAAACATACCTGATAAATCAACAATATGATTTTTGACATAAGTCTTGTTGCTTCTTTACGAAGCCAAACAAGGCTTTCGTATTTATCTTTGTTATCATTGAAAAGTGTTTCAGCAAAAGCGGTTGTTTTATAGACAAAATTTGCTTTAAGAAAAACATCGCCAACGCTGACAGAGTGAATACTTTTATATGGACCTATCAAAAATTCGTTTGCAGTTTCTATAAATTCAAGGATATCTTCTATAATAGTTTCATCATAATCGGTATCTGATAACTTTGAAATAAAACTGAACAAATTTTCAATCCTGGTGAAATACAAAATATCTTCTATAGAGAGATTAGAAGATAAATCTGAAACTTTTAAATAGTGTATGCCAAGTTCAGAAATAGCAATCATAACCTTGTTTTCTATTTCAGAATCTTTGCCGATATTTTTTTCAAATACATCTTCAAGCGAAAGCGGATCGTTTCCGAAGAATTCAAGATCATTTATTCCGAACAAGATCTGCTGTGGAAAGAATACAGGATAGTTATATGAAGGACGGGTGGTGATTTCTTCAAATAAATTCCTTAAATCTTTTTTTATAAATGCATTTATGGCCATTGCCAAGGTTTTTTCTGTGTCAGTAAAATTTGTATATTTCATTATATTTCTACTCCTTTTTCTGTTTTTGTCATTGGCTTTCTTGATTTTTCAAGGCAACTATAAGGTTTGAGTTTATCGGTTATAATTCCCTTTTTGCCGCGTTCTAAAAAGATTTCTTTATCAGACGGAAGATTCATTATCGTTTCAGGAAGAACTCCTGATCGAAGTGAAAGATAGTTTGCAGTTTCATAATCCGCTCCGCCTAAATAAAGAAGATGATCGCAGTTGGTTATGATTGTAGAGGCTTTTGCCCTTTCATAGATCGTTTCAAGTTGAACTATGCTCTGTAAAATTATGCTTACAGCGATATTTCTGCTTCTGATAACGCTTATGAGTTTATCAAAGTCTTCAATAACAGTTGATGTTGCAAAGTCGTCAAGATAAAATCTCACAGGTCTTTCAAGAGCGCCGTCAGAATTGCTGTCAGCGGTCTTACAGAGCGTTTTGAAGGCCTGTCGTAATATAAGTCCTGTTATTTTGTCAAATGCTCTGTCGGTGTCTGAAACATTGATAAAGAGAGCTATCTTTTCGTTATTAAAATCTTCGAAATGTATGTTGACATCATTACAGAAAACAGCATTGTTTTCTTTTACATTCAAACTGTCGATAAAGGCTGTGAGAAACATTGTTATACAGCCCCAGGTTGTGTCTGCCTTCATAACTTTCTTGTATTCAAGATACTTACGATAAGCAAAAGAATTTTCTTTCATAAACGAATTTTTAACGGCATTTTCCATAAACTCAATATAGTCATTGGTGTCATTTTTCAGAATATCATTGATGATACGAAAGAAGGAATTCAAATTATGACAGTCTTTATCCATTATTTCAATAACATATCCCATAGCACTTTCCATAACCGCCCTTGCCGATAATATCCAGAATGTATCTTTGGGGTCGTTTATGGGTAACATAGCAACCGCTATCGAAGAGATATTATTCTCGTTGAAACTACCATCAGGTTTATGTTCTATGTAGTCAAACGGGTTAAACCCGACTGTTGACCTTTCGGGATTTACCGCATCAAGCAACATGACTTTGTATCCGTTGCTTTCAAGATGATCTGATACTTTTGAATAGATGCTTCCCTTTGTGTCAACAACTATCATATTTTCAGCAGAGTTCCATATATTATGGATTACATATCCGCCCGTTTTGGAACTTCCGGATGCGCCTATGATAGCGTCGTTGTTGTTGAGCCCTGTTTTTCTTGTGTCGTTCGAAACGATATATTTGTTTGAAAAAATTCTTGTATTATTATTCATATATTAAATACCTCCATTAAAATTTTGTTAAAATGTTTGTTGCTATTCCAAAATAGCGTGCTTTTTCGAAATCGAAATATGTATCTTTTTTTGTGATTTCATATACTTCTTCTTTTGGCTTGCCTGTTTTTTCTGATATGATATTAACAAGCGTTTCCTGAACTTCTCTCAGTTCGTTGAGTTCTGTTTCTATCTCATGCGGCTTTTTTCCACGAAGATTTCCGCCACCGAAACTCGGGTCATGAA
Source organism: Oscillospiraceae bacterium (assembly GCA_017536405.1). Taxonomy (GTDB): domain Bacteria; phylum Bacillota; class Clostridia; order Oscillospirales; family Ruminococcaceae; genus RGIG4131. The sequence continues at coordinate 9,767 of JAFXHL010000083.1, read as the reverse complement.
GCATGATTTTTGAATGTTTCATCATCTGACGATTTTTTCCGTGAAGGAAAATGACCGCTCCCATGGACGCTGCAAGGCCTATGCACACCGTTGTTACGGGCGACTTTATAATTTCTATCGTATCGCATATAGCGAGCCCTGATGTTACGCATCCACCCGGAGAATTTATAAAAAGTTTTATTTCATCATTTGATTCTCTGTCGAGTGCTACTAATTGTTTTATGGTTTCGAGTGCGGTTGTCGGGTTGATTTCGTCATCAAGGAATATAACTCTTTCCTTATAGAGTGTATCGGTAATATCAAGCGATTGATAACCTCTGTTGCTTTCGTATATAATATTTACATTTTTCATTATATAACCTCCGTAGTTGTCTGATTGTTGTGGTTTATGTGGTTAAAGCATATGTTATAAGGGTGCAATATAAGTGATGCAACGATACTGTCTGCGGCTTTCATAACCTTATGCTTGTTTTGGGTATCAAGGTTTTCTGCCTTAATATATGAAGTATTCAGAAATCCGAAGATTTCACCGATAGTGGTTTCTTCTGAAATATCCATATCGGTTTCAAATGTTGCAAGTATCTCTTTAATGCTGGATATAACATCTGTCGAGAGATTACATTCAAGAGCACGGTTCACCATAATGTTAACGGAAAACAGTGTCTCATAGAGATAATCAGTGTTTTCTGAAGTTGAAACAATAAACCTGTATATGTCGTGCTTATGCTCTTCTATCGGAATGTTCCGATGCATCTCTTTTATCAACAATGTTGTCATAAGAAGCCTTTTGTTTTCATCATTAACCTTATCGAGAAGATTTCTGATGCAGTATGTGTTACCGGATTCATTTATCGGTGTGTCTATAAATTTTCTGAAAGATTCTGTTGTTTGTCTGATAGTATTCAAATCTACTACCTCCTTGTTAAAATTATAGTTAATAGAAAAAGGTTTGGCGGGGCACATGATTAGGTGTGCCCCGCTAACAATAAGAAAGATTAGAGGTTATGGTAGAAGAATAAGAGGTAGAATTCTTCTGCCCATATATGAGAATAAGAGATTTGCTCTGCAGGTGAAGATTAAGAAAGCCTGCAGAATATATAAAAAAGCGATGATCATTCGCTTTTTTAACTTATAAATAAGGAGCATACAATATCAATGTCAGTATTCTCCTTGCCGAAATTATGAGAACTTCTGAAGTGTCATTTCTCATATGAGATTTGCTATAGCAGGAAGTAACTTCCCGTTGCAATCATAAATATTGCCTATAACTTTTATAAATATAAAGTTGATAATAGAAGAGAGTAAAAACTCTTTTCTGTCTAAAATAGCAGTTTCCTCAATAGAAAGGCCGTATATATCAGCGGCTATACAATCGTTTTTCAAGCAATTATAGGCTGATATAAAGTCATGTATGGTCAACTTGTCGAAATCAGGTTTACAGTCTGAATACCCATAGTATTCAAGGATATAGTCTTTTATATAGAATGAGTTATTGACATCGTCTGTGAAGATGTATTCTTCGCAGAACGAAATATAGTCAACGAGCTTTATGTCGCTTATATCAAGGCTGTATTCATTAGCCTGAATATAATATGACAACGAATGAAGAAAAGGATTGACATATTGAAAGAATGGCGAGTCGCTAGGTGGTATTGTTCCGTTTTCCAGACCTTCATAAAGTTCCATAACGCACAATACAGCATCTTTAACGGTTACAATCTTTCGCTTTGAAATATCTGCGAATTCCTTTACAATATCGAAAGGTGATGTTTCATAAAGCTTTTCTATTGGTGTTTCTGCAATAGTTATTATTTTTTTAGTTAAATTTTTCATTGTTTAAATACCTCCATAAGATTTTGTGAGATTTGTGTTTTCTTTTAAAAATGGAAAAATAATAGCCTCTGTGATAAAAAGTTCAACATAAAAACAGCCTTTAGCCCAGTAGTCTACATTACGGCCAAGATCAACAGCATCGTGATATTTCATAAAGACTTCATCAGCGTGGGACAGAACATCGCCTATAGTAAAATCAGGGAAATGTTCTGCAACATCGTCAACACTGATTTCGATATTGGTAGCCAGGATCTTTTTTGCGTATCCTATAAGTGATTTGTCCCATTCCCCGACATTCAGATTCAAGAAAGAGTCTTCTTTGTTTCCGGTTCTTAAATGGGCAATACCGATTTGAGCAAGGGGTTCAAAAAAGTCTTTGAAAGCCAGACGCGTAAGCGTTGTCGGGCGAACAATTGTCTCGGCATCCGAAGCATTGCAACGATAGAAGCAGGTTCCGTTATTGCCTATAACTCTACGCCTGATAAAGAGATTGTTTGTGATTTTTCCGCTGAAATGGCTGTAATCTCTTTCTCCCATAAGGTTGTTGAAGATGCCACACAAGGTATCGGCACCTCCTTTTTCTATGAGTTCCTCGGCCGGACGATATTTGCCTGTTTTCTCTTTGTCTATATATTCGACAGCGGGTTTAAAAAGGTCTTTAAGGTTTTTGTTGATGAAGTCATTATATAAATTTTTCATTACGAATTCTCCTTTCCGGGTTCAATATGTCTGATAGTTTAATGTGTGTGCTTTCTGTGTGATTTGAATAGTAAATAAAATCCTCCTTTCTATGAAGTGTCAAAAATCTTGCTCTCTGAAAGCAAAGAGAGTATTTTGGCGTAAAATAAAATCGTGAAACAGAATGAGATGTCATCGGTAAAATGTGAATTCTTTCTTACCCTTACCCCGCTCGTCTTCACCTGTTTTTTTGAGCGTCAACCACCGCGACAGCGGTGGTTGACGCTTGGCCCCTTAAGCAGTAACTTTCCTGTTACTCTTACAGAACAGATCCCAAGGCTCTCTGCAATGAATAAACAATGAAAGTTACCGCGACTCTTACAGAACAAATTGTAAGAGCCTTATGACCAGCAAGAAGAAAGACGATAGCATTTCATATAAAGAGTGTATAAAGTCGAATGAAATTTCTGCTACAACAGACGAGTTCTTGCTCATTACCATTCTCGTTCACTACTTATTGTAACTTCGTATACCGCGACAGCGGTATACGAAGTTAAAGGTTGAAAGCAATAATCGTTCTTGTTTTTCTTACAAGAAAGATAAATTTCGAATTTTTTAAAAATGGCGCGCAAGAATCATTTTCATATTAAACAAAGCATAGTTAAAGTATAACGCGGTGACTATCTCATTTTAATATTTATATAAAAAATAAATAAAATTTATATTTTATATAAATATATACTGCATTTTTTAGTGTTGAAAAAAATCAGATTAAACCCTATTAAATAAAGGATAAAACAGAAAAATCTCTTAAAATTTAATATAAAAAATATATTCTTTTTATTATTTTTTAAATTATTTAATTATGAAAATATATTCTTTTATTATTATTTTATATTTTAAGGCAAAAAATACCTGCAGAAATCTCTGCAGGCATAAGGTAGAGCGGTCAGAAACCGATTATCTGATGTGGATTTTAGTGAAAACTCACTAAAACAAGGGCACTAAACAGGCTTTATGACAGAAGTATATGACAACAACTATTGAAATGTAAAATATTCACATTTCGAACAACAAAATATTTCTATTGTTTTATATATAAAAAATTATATTTATTTTATAAAATGTCTTTTAAGATTTAAAAAAATACGCTGAAAAATGGGGTTTTGTTCCAGATTTCAGCGTATATCATCTTACGATTCAATTGATTTTTTATAGATTTATGAATTCCGGATTATTTTTCAATGCTTGTTGCAACATCTTCGTCAGTCTGTCCTTCGGGTTCAGCAGAAGTATCATCATATTTGGCAAAAAACTCTACATTTGTTATAGCCTGCGGAAGTCCTGCCTTATCCTTGCGTCTGATAGTTCTTGAAATATCATAGTTTTTAAGATATTTTTCCTTTTTATAGAATTCAAGAATATCAATAACACTTTTTTCTACATTCAGAATATATTGTTGTGTTGAAGATTTGTTAAGGTCGTTGCGGATATTACATTTATATTTTATATAACAATTTTCATCGAATTCATAAAAATATCGTTTCGGAGAAACCTGTGCAAGAATTCCTGTATCGCTACTGATGGCTGTTGGATTCTTCAAAAACGGTATCCGTGTAATATTATATTTTTTGGAAGAAGTTCTCATAATTTCGAGTTGATGTATGAGATAGTATCTTAATAAAATATTTTTTTCGTTATTTACCAGATTCGCTTCTCTGCAGTAAAAAAGATTTTCGGGGACAGGGATAACCTGTTCGTTTAAACTGCTGTATTTATAAAACGGGGGTATATTAAGAATACAATATTTTCTGCCTTGTTTTTCAATCGGAAGAAGCGGTTCATCAGATATTGTAATGCTTTTATGTTCAGTCTTCCTTCTGGCAATTGCTTCGGCCTCAAAATTTATTGTAATATATGTATTCATAATATTTTCAAGGTGTTCTTTAAGAAGATCTCTTCTTTTTTTAGAGAGAAAATGATCTTGAGAAAAATCAGTTTTGCCTAATAACACACGATCGAGATCTTTTAAAGAAAAAACGGATCCGATTTCGTTTTCATACTCACGGCATATGGTATATACGGCATCGATAATAAGGAAATCCAGCGGTCTTAACGGAAAACTTCCATCGCGGGCAGATACAATGAATTTTATATAGATTTCCTTTTTGTTTTTTGTTGTAAATACAGGTAACGAATGTTCGGTATTCAAAAGGAATAAATCGCCGTCGTTTTTCAGTTTATTGACAAGGCGGGTATTATTGATATAAAACATTTTTCCTGACATACTTCAGTCCTCAATTCTTGGGATTTGTTCTATGTGGCATAGATAATTGTTTTTTTGAAGATTTGGTTTGTTTAGGGGTTTTTTCTTTATCGTTACTTTTATCAATATTGACTTCTTTTTCGATAAAACAGTTGAATTTAGGATAAAAATCAAACCTTGTGAAAGCATCAGTTCCTGCTTTTCCATAACGCTGTTTAAGCACAACGATTTCAACATCACGAGGGTCTTTTGTTTTTTCGAAATCCGCATTGAAATCCTTGTTGTTTATCTGTCCGTGGAGAGCAGAAAATTGCATTCCGAGAACGACATCAGCGGTGTATTCTATTCCGCCCGATTCTTTGAAAGAAGCAAATGATATTGATTTGTTATAGGCCTCTCTGTTCAAAGCGCTAAGAACAACAACAGGAAGCGGATTTTCTTTATCATTTGCAAGTCGCCATAATGCCTGGATATTTTCATCTATTACCTGTTTTTCCGAAATCGGTTTTTTCGATTCAGAAGAAAGAATCTGAAGATAATCTATAAATACAACAGGTTTTTTAATATCTTCATTATCTTTGATGAATTTATGAATATATTCTTTTATTTTTTCGCCCGAAAAAGTATCATTGTCAAGAGATCTTTCAACAACAAAAAGGTTTTCGGTTTCTTTTTTTACTATTTCAATAACCTTTTGGAGTTTGTTTCTTTTTTCTTCGCTTTTTCTTATGAAAAATGAATGAAGGTCTTCCATAGAAACAGTATCTTTGCTATTTTTTAAATAGAGTTCATAATCATCGGGAAGAACATAATCAGATTTAGGATTATTTATAAGATTTTCAAAAGCCTTGCGCTGAAGTGCTTTCAGTATTATAGCATGTCCTGTCATTTCAAGAGAAAAATATATAACCTTTCTGCCCTGATTTTCGATATTACTTGCTATATTCTGTGCTATCTGTAACGAAAGTGTCGATTTTCCGAGACTTGATATAGAGCCAAGAACGGTAAGTCCCGTAGGCAGACCACCGCCTAAAAGACTATCAAGACCATCAAATCCTGTGGGAATATGTTCGGGGTAATTATTTCTCATAAAATCTTCATTTTCAAGAAGATTTTTTAAAGATATATATTTTTTATTTTTAGATTTATCAGTGTTATTGGCTTTATTCACAGATTTATCTGAAGCAGTTTCGTTATTTTTTTCAGAAGTCTGATTTTCTTCAACCTGAACTTCTTCAATCGGAGTAACATTATTTTCTGTTGACATATAAATTATCTCCCAAAATATAGTATATTTTAATTATAAATGTCGGTCTGTTTATTGTCAAGAATTATCATCAATAAACCCTATATCGTTTTCCTTGCATCCCATTCCTTTTATATGCTATAATAAGGCGAGGTGAAAATTATGGCTTTTATGGGAATGTTCGTCGGAACGATTCTTCTTATCGTTACGACAATAGTTATTATTTTATCGGTAATTTTTATTATAACTGCGATAATTCTCAAAATAATCGGCAAGAAAAAAGACAGTAAAAAACTTAAGATAACGGGGAATGTATTTCTCGTTTTAGGGATAGTAAATATCGCACCTATAATTATATTTATAGGTTACCTTACATATAAATCACAGTTTGCCGAAGTCGAACTTCCTGACGGCAAAACAAAGGATGTTTCAATAAAATCCGCATATAAAGTTATGGAACTTTCACGAGACGGCTCGGATGAAGCGATAGAAGAACTCGAAAAACTCCTTGATAAAAATCCTGACCTCGTTTTCTTCCACGATAACAACAGAGAAAGCATTTTAGAAGCAGGCCTTGAAAACGGAGATGCCGATGTTGTGAAGATAGCGATTGAACATGGCGCCGTTATAGATAATCCCGAAAGATATGAGCATATGGCTTATGTAAAAACAACTATGCAGGATTATTTTGGCGGTATGACAGGGCGTGAATTCACAAGGGAAGATATTGAGATTATAAAAATTCTCTTTGAAAATGGTGCGGATACCTCATATAAACCGAGGGTGCATTATTATTCAAACGCATTCGGAATGGCTGTATGGGGAATTTTATATAACGACGGCGTTGTTACCGACGATGAACTCGAATTCATACAGGTCATCATAGATAACGGGGTAACACACGATGACGCATTGATTTTAATGGAAGACCTTTCTTCTAACTATCATTTTTCTGATGAATATCACAGCGATATAACAAAGGACGATAACTATTATCTTCTTATGGAAATGATAGAAAATAAATAACATAATCCCTCTATGAACTTCATAGAGGGATTATTTCATCTAAAAATTAAGCTGTAAAAATGTATTTAAAAAGATAATAACGGGAATTCCCACAATCAGCAAAATATGAACAGCAATTATAATCGGAAGCCCTATCATAAAACGCTTATGCTTTGTTTTATGGCGGATGATTTTCATCGTTATATACATAGCGAGCGCACCGCCCAGAATCGCAACTAAAAAGAGCGACCTTTCAGAAATTCTCCACCCGCCTTTTTCGGCGTATTTTTTATCGAGGGTTGTCATAACTATCGCTATTACACTTATTATTATCGGGTAAAGAATATTTATAATTCCGAAGATAAGCCCCATAGGAATATCAGTTCCTGAAGTAACAACAGGATTTCCGCCCATAATTATCTTCTCCTTTTGATTTATTGTAGGAAGTAACTGAGGATACCGAGCCACTTTGTTATTTCCCAAAGTAAACTGCAAAACGATTTGTCCTCAGCGCCTACGCACCATAAATGAAATTCAGATAATGAAATTCTTCGTTACCGAGCCACTTTGTTATTTTCCCAAAGCAAACTGCGAAACGATATGGGCTGTGCGCCCACGCACTAGGGAACCCATCTTATTTCGATTTTTGTTATACAGCCGTTTGCACCGTTTTCAACCTGAATTTTTGTATAGTGTGGATGATAAGAAAATCTCTCTTCGGGGATGTTCTTGAATTCCTCCAAAGAATATAAAACAGGCTCTTCACCATAATCTTCTTCAACAGAATAAACCATATCGGGAGAGAGGGGAAGAACTATCTCTCCGAGTTCGCGGTATGTTTTAACATCGCTCATTCCTACCTCAAAATAAACTGTGTTGTCGTCTGTTCTAAGGCATGTTCCGCCTTCTTCAAGACCGCCGTTTATGGTTATAAGCCCCATATCGTTTCTTTCGATGGAATTTATCTTCATATCCTCTCCCGAAAGGACGATTGTGTCGCCCTCTGTAAGCATTGAAATATCAACCATATCGAAAAGCTCATAGTCATAAACCTTTACCGATAAAGTGTTTTCTTCAGCATTAAGGTCACCGTATTCAAAAGAAGCAAAAAGTGTGCATTCTTCTGGGAGATTATTTATGTCGATAGTCTGTGGAAGTGGACTAACCCTTAAAGTTTCGGGCGCTGTGTCAGAAAGAACAGTTGTTGTTTCTTCTGTTACAGGTGTTGTTTCGGGGATTTCTGTCATAACATCCTGTGTTACTTCTCTCGCGATACAACCCGTCATCGAGAGGGAAAGAAGCGAAGCCATAAGGCTTATAAGTAAAATTTTTTTCATGATTTTTTCTCCTTTATTATAAAGTATATTCATTATACCATAATGTGCGTTATTTATCAAATTCGTGAACGACATCGTGAATTTTTCTGCCCTCTTTTATAGCCACAGCCCTTTCTATGTTCCATTTTATGTGTTCTCTCATATCATCCATTCCGTCAAAAGAAAGACCTAAAACATTTTTCAGTTTCTCGACAGAGTAGTATGTAGGTTCTTCCTTTTCGCCGATAGCAGTTACTTTGCTTTGTGACTGCGGATAAAGTTCTTTCGCAATAAGCGCGATTTCATACCAAGAGATAAATCTGTTGCCTAAAGCAAAAAAGATTTCTTCATTCATATCGCTTTCTATTATTTTAAGATAAACTTTCGCTATCTGACGCGATGATAAAAACTGCGTTCCGTCGTTTATGGGAAGAGAAATATCCTCGCTATTTACTATCTTATCCGCAATATTCTTAAAACGCATATCTGCCTGTGAAGCACCGCCCTCAACGGCAGGGTTAGAATATGTATACCCTGGGCGGATGATGTTTCTTTTCAGCTTTACTTCTTTTCCGAAAACGCCCTGTCTTTCATAGAAGTTTCTAAAACCTAAAACAAACATTTCGGATGACGCTTTTGTAGCGCCGTAAAGGTCGGTAGGGACACGCAACGCTTCCTCACCCATTCCGTTTCTTAAATTGCCGAGCGCTGCGGTCGAACTTGTATAGATAAATTTTTTGACGCCCTTTTTCTCAGCTGCTTCAAGAAGAAAAGCAGTAGAGAGAGTATCCTCTTTCATCATTGTATAGGGAGAATTTCCCCAACCGAGAGCGATATGGATAACCCCGTCACAACCTTTTAATGCCTCTTCAATTATGTCATAATCAGATAATGTTCCGCCTATAACAGTGAGGTTTTCCATAGAAAGAAAAGCAGGTATTCTTTCGGGCGTTCTTGTAAGCATCTTTACCTTGTGACCTTTTTCAAGAAGTAAAAGTGTAACATACTGACCGATGTTTCCTGTCCCGCCTGTGATGAAGATTTCCATATTAACATCTCCCGTTCTTTATAATATAATAATGTATTATAGCATAAATACCCCGTTTGTTCAATATGCAAAAAACGGATTTCATATCGACAGATTTTTTTAGAGAATTTTTTCTTAAAAAATATATTGACTTTTGTGGTTTAAAATGTTATAGTAATTACACAAAAACAAAGACGAAGACAAATTCGTTATAAATCAGGCGTTTTCAGAGAGTTGTCGGGCGGTGTGAGACAACAGCGTGTTATAATGAATATCACTTCTGAGTTGGAATGCTGAAACTTTTTACATTACAGTAAGCGTTCTCGTGAGGCTGCGTTAATGCATAGGGCTTAAACCGAAAGGGAGAGTCTGAAAGTGGTGAAAGAATAATAATTC
>JAFXHL010000082.1 GCA_017536405.1 Oscillospiraceae bacterium | reverse complement strand
CTGTGCTGGCTGAATACCTGTAATGTATACTGTTTTCCTGTGAACTCGCAGAGTGCGTTGTTTATTGCGCTAAGTGTACCGTTGCCCTCTGCTTCCATTTCGGTTTCTTCACCGTTTTTCGAGAATGTTATGCTGATTTTAACATTGTTATTTTCACGGGTGAAATCGAAATCTGTTACCTTTATACCGCCGTCGAGATTGAGGTAGTTTTCTGTAAAGATTGAAAGAACTTCATCGGGTTTGAGTTCCTTATGTTCGCGGTCTGAGATATCCTTACACATATAGCTGAAATGTTCACGCATTTTAGAGGGAAGATTATAACCGAATGTCTGTTCGAGAATATATCCGATTCCGCCCTTGCCTGACTGTGAATTGACGCGGATAACATCAGCGTCGTAAGTTCTGCCTATGTCAGTAGGGTCAATGGGGATATAGGGAACACTCCATTCATGGAGATTTTTCTTCTGTCTGTATTTCATTCCCTTTGCAATAGCATCCTGATGCGAGCCCGAGAATGCGGCAAATACGAGTGCTCCTGCATAGGGCGCTCTTTCGTAAACATGCATACGGGTGCATTTTTCATATTCAGAAACGATATAGTTCATATCAGAGAGGTCGAGTTTCGGGTCAACGCCGTGTGAATACATATTCATAGCGAGGGTAATGATATCGACATTACCTGTTCTTTCGCCGTTTCCGAAAAGTGTTCCCTCTACTCTGTCGGCACCTGCGAGAAGTGCGAGTTCGGTATCGGCAACGCCTGTTCCTCTGTCGTTATGGGGATGGAGAGAAAGGGTTACAAACTCTCTGTATTTAAGGTTTTCGCTCATATACTCAACCTGTGAAGCGTAGATATGAGGCATACTCATTTCAACTGTAACAGGAAGATTTATTATAACATTATTTGTTTCGCTGGGTTCTAAAACATCGAGAACTGCGTTGCAGACTTCGAGTGCGTATTCAGGCTCTGTTCCCGTAAATGATTCGGGAGAATATTCAAATCTGAAATTGCCCTCGTATTCAGAAGCGAGTTTCTTGACAAGTTTTGCACCATCTACTGCTATCTGTTTGATTTCTTCCTTTGACTTTTTAAAAACCTGTTCGCGCTGTGCGACACTTACTGAATTGTAGAAGTGGATAATGGCACTCGGTGCGCCCTTACAAGCATCGAAAGTCTTTCTGATGATATGTTCACGGCATTGTGTTAAAACCTGAACCGTTACATCATCAGGAATCATATTCTTATCTATGAGGGTTCTTAAAAATTCATATTCTGTTTCACTCGCTGCGGGGAAACCCACTTCGATTTCCTTGAAACCGACTTTAAGAAGAACTTTGAAGAATTCGAGTTTCTCTTCAAGACTCATAGGAATGACAAGGCTCTGGTTTCCGTCACGCATATCGACACTGCACCATACGGGCGGTTTTTCGATATGGTCCTTTTCTGCCCATTTATTATATTTTTTATCTACGGGGAAATATCCCACTCGGTATTTACTTGAATCCATCATATCAAAAAGCTCCTTTTACAAATTATATTTATTTCTTCTTTTTCTTTTTTGTCTTGTTTTTCTTAACTGAATATCCGAATGAGCCGAGTTTTTTTCCGAGAGAAAAATACTCTCCGTGTGAATAGGCGAGGAGATGTGCGGATGAGAAATCTATTCTTTCATTACTGTCTATAAGATTTTCCTTGACGGAAACATTCACTATTTCCGCTATGAACATATCGTGACTGCCGAGAGGTTTTATCTCTGTAACCTTGCATTCCAGAGAGACGGGACATTCTGAAATAGTCGGCGCTGAAACCTTTTCTGATTTCACAGGAGTGAAGTTGCAATCCTTGAATTTATCGGTATTTTTTCCCGAACGAACTCCGCAGTAATCAACGGCACGGCATAAATTTTCTGACGCTAAATTTATCACAAATTCGCCCGTCTGTTTTATTATATTGTATGAGTGTCTTTCGGGGCGGACGGATATGTAGGTCATCGGGGGCTTTGTGCAGATAATTCCCGTCCATCCGATTGTAAGAACATTGGGATTTTCTTCTGTTCCGCAGGAAACAAGTGCAGGCGGAACGGGAGCTAAAAGCGCTCCTGCGTTGAAGGATTTTCTTGACATATATTAAATCTCCTTAAATAATACAGATAATATTTAAAAAAGGTATTGCATTCTTGTTCATAATATGTTAATATATTGATTGGTATGGTATTAAACACTAAAATCAATGAAAGAGGGGTTGTGTTTTGTTTAAAACAAAAATGAAAAAAGCAAAAGGTTTCACACTTGTTGAAATCATCGTTGTCATCGCGATTATAGGTGTTCTCGCGGCTGTGATAGGGGTTGCTATGCTGGGATACCTGAATGACGCAAAAAGGTCAAGAGCATCTACCGATGCAAGAGCGATAAGTCTTGCTACGCAGGAACTTATCTTTTCAAAATACGCAGGTCAGAATGTAAAGGCAGCGCTTTCGACCGAGGCTGAAAACTATGCCTTCGTTTATACGGGAACAGGAACAACAGACCCTGCTGTTCTTGAAATCCTCGAAGAAATGCAGGCTACTGACTATGAAAACGGCTTTGTTGTTTTTATAGACAAAGCAAACACATCAACGCCATCAATGGTAGTTTATGTTTATATCACCGATGCATCGCTTGCTTCTTCCTGCAGTAAGGATGTTGAGCCTGACGGTGCTTTCCCCGAAACAGAAATGGCAAAGTTTGAAGAATAAATACTATCAATCCTCCGTTTGAAAACGGAGGATTTTTTCTTTTTACAGTCTTGAAAAAATTTCGCCTATATTACCTCTTATAAGATAATCCGCCCTTACATCGAGAGGGGTTTCGCTTTTATTTATAAGAACAAGTTTTCTGCCCATATAGTAATTTACAAAACTTGCCGCGGGATAAACCGCGAGGGATGTTCCGCCGATGATAAGGACATCGGCATTCTCGATATAATAAATCGCCTTTTCGATAGCATTTGCATCAAGTTGTTCTTCATAAAGGACAACATCGGGCTTTATTATTCCGCCACATTCAGAACAGCCTGGAATACCATCGCAATCCATCATATAAGAAAGGTCATAGAAAGCATTACAGTCCTTACAGTAATTTCTGTGCATGGAGCCGTGAAGTTCGATTACATTCTCACTTCCTGCAGCCTGATGAAGCCCGTCGATATTCTGTGTTATAACCGCTTTGAGTTTTCCGCTCTTTTCAAGTTCGGCAAGTTTTATATGAGCAGGGTTGGGGTATTTATCTTTAAACATCATCTTATCGTGATAAAAGCGGTAGAATTCTTCTGTATGGGTCATAAAGAAGGTATGGCTGAGTATCGTTTCGGGAGGATAATCGAACTTCTGGTTATAAAGCCCGTCGACGCTTCTGAAATCGGGGATCCCGCTTTCTGTTGAAACACCCGCACCGCCGAAAAATACTATATTGTCGCTTTCATCAATAAGTTTTCTGAGTGTGAATACATCTGCCATTCTATTTCTCCTCTTTCGAGAATTTCTTTCCTGCAAGTTCCATAAGAAAAGGAACAAAAAGACCTGCTATGAAAAGAACAATTCCTACTATCCCCTGAACTCCGAATGAAAATTCCGCAAACGGAAAAACAGAGAAAAGTGAACCTATTATAAGCCCTAAAATAGCAAGGTATGTTCCCTGATGGAACTTTTTAAGCATAAACGAAATAAGTCTTCCTCCTGCGACAAAGCCTAAAACTGCGCCTAAAAGCATAACGATGAGGAATGTGAATTTGAGTTCTGTTACTGCTGAAAGGGCAAGCGGATAACCGCCTAAAAGCATAAGCACCATTGAGCCGCTGAGGCCAGGAATAATCATAGCAACCGCCGCTATAAAAAGGAATATAAACATTATTATCAGAAGAGATACCGTCGGCTCTGAATCTGTCGGGATTGTTTTCATTCCGTCTGAAATGAAAAGGGGAAGAAGTGTAATCACCATACCTATAACAAAAGGGATGATATTTATCTTTTTCATAGGTGTTTCTTTTGTAACGGCGATTTTGAAGATAAACGGGATACTTCCCATAATAACGCCTGTGAAGAACATCTGTGTCGGAACGAAATAGAGTTCGAAAAGATTTTTGAGGATAAGGGCTGCTGCACCTACTCCTGAAACTGTGCCTATTCCGAAAAAGATTATAAATATAAAGTTTTCTTTTATCTTTTTGAAATCAAGGGTTAAAATATCTATTATGCGGTCAAATACTTTCATAATAACCGCCATTGTTCCGCCCGAAACGCCGGGGATTATGTTGGCGATACCGAAAACCGCTCCCTTTAAAATATTTATTATGTGTTTCATTTTTTAACATCTCCCGAAAAATATCTGTAAAATATTATATCACATTGTTTTATTTCTATCAAGAGATATTGCAAATGATGAAAAACAGAGTTATAATTTAATAAACTAAAAAGGGGGATTTTTTATGAAGAAATATATGCTTTCGATTATAAAGTATTATGAAAATGAACTTATGAAAGAAACTTCTGACAAGGAAAAACTTTCGGCAGAACTTCTGACAAGAATACAGTTTATGCAACACGAAAGATTTATCCATCTTATAGTAACTGTTTTGTTTTCGCTTATTCTTTTCATCTGTATCTTAGGATTTGTATGCTTTGAAAAGATTGCTTTTTTACCGATAATAGTTCTTGTTCTCTGTTTACTCATCCCCTATATCGCGCATTATTTCTTCCTTGAAAACAAAACTCAGTATCTTTACTCTTTATACGAAAAATACACGAAAGGCGATAAAGATGAATAAGAAAATAGACATCCCCATAAACATAAAAAATGTTCTTTCTGTTCTTTATGAAAACGGGTTTGAGGCGTTTCTTGTCGGCGGATGTGTAAGGGATTTTATTTTAGGAAAAGTTCCCTATGATTTTGACATAACGACAAATGCCCTGCCCCACGAAATGCAGAACTGTTTCAAGGATTATAAAGTAATAGAAACAGGGCTTTCTCACGGAACTCTGACCGTTGTTTCAGAGGGGGAAAACATAGAGATAACAACCTATCGCAAAGACGGTGAATACAAAGACGGCAGACATCCTTTATCGGTTGAATTCACTCCCTCGTTAGAGGAAGATTTAAAGCGCCGTGATTTTACTATGAACGCTATCGCCTATTCCGAAAAAGACGGATTTGTCGATTTTTTCGGCGGAATAAATGACATTGAAAATAAAGTCATAAAGGCTGTCGGAGACCCTTATGAAAGATTCAATGAAGACAAACTCCGCATTATGCGCGGGATAAGATTTTCTTCACAGCTTTCGTTCACAATAGAAAGTAAAACGAAAGAAGCGATTTTCTCTTTGAAAGACGGGCTTAAAGAAATATCGGCGGAGAGAATTTCTGTTGAACTCGATAAACTTTTAATGGGCGACAATGTATATCCTGTTTTAATGGAATATGCAGAAGTGCTATCAGTTGTCATACCCGAAATAAAGCCTTGTATAGACTTTGAACAGAAAAATCCCTATCACATTTATACTGTATGGGAACATATCGCAAAGGCGGTTGAAAAATCGTCAAAGAAAATCGATGTAAGGCTTTCGATGCTTTTTCACGATATAGGAAAACCCCGTTGTTTTTCAGTTGATGAAAAGGGTGTCGGTCACTTTAAGGGTCACGAAGAAATATCCGCTGAAATGGCGAAGGAAATTATGCAGAGACTCAAAAAAAGCAACGACACCATAAAAACAGTAAGCACACTTGTTGCAATGCACTATATAAAGCCCTCAAAAGAAAATAACGATGAATTTTCGGATAAACAGATAAGAAGAATCCTCTCTAAGATAAGTAAGGATGAATTCTTTCTTTTAACCGATGTTTTAAGGGCGGATTCAATGTCGAAAGCAGAGTTTGCCTTAGAAAGACTTCCCGCTATTGACAGAATGGAAAAAAAGGCAAAGGAAATGTATGAAAGAAATGAATGTCTTTCTTTAAAAGACCTTGCCTTAAACGGAAATGACATTTCGGATTTAGGATATAAGGGAAAAGAAATAGGAGATACACTTTCTTTTCTTCTTGACGCTGTAATCTCGGAAAAGGTTGTCAATAAACGAGAAAAACTCATTGAATATTTGACAAAAAGAGGATTATAGTATATAATAACTTTGCAAATTTATTTTAAGGAGAAATAAAATGATTTTTACCGTTGATGTCGGAAACACAAACATTGTAACAGGTGTTTTTGATAATGATGAAAAACTTGTTTTTACCGCAAGAATGGCAACTCAATCCTCTAAGACTGCGGATGAGTATGCAGTTGATTTCAAAAACATTTTGGGTCTTTATGATGTAGGTATAAACGGCTTTGACGGTGCTATCATCTCAACCGTTGTTCCGTCTTTGATGCCTGTTCTGAAAGAAGCTATAAAAAAGCTCTTAAAGTGTAGAGTTATTGTAGTTTCATCAGGCATAAAAACAGGGCTTAACATCAAGATTGACGACCCTGCTATTCTCGGTGCGGACCTTGTCTGCGGTGCTGTCGGCGCTATGGCGAAATATCCTTTGCCCCTCATAGTTTTTGATATGGGAACGGCAACAACAATTTCCGCTATCGACAGAAACGGATGTTTCTTAGGAGGCACTATCTTCCCCGGCGTTAAGGTTTCGTTGAAGGCGCTTTCTTCAGGAACAGCACAACTCCCCGATATCAACACAGAACTCAACGGAATGAGTGTTATCGGAAAAAACTCGGCTGACTCGATGAAATCGGGTATTGTTTTCGGAACAGCTTGTATGGTTGACGGAATGATTGAAAGATACAAGGAGGAAATAGGTTCTGACGCTACTGTTGTTGCAACGGGCGGAATAGCGCCTACTATTGTTGCACACTGTAAGAACGATATTATCGTTGATGAAACTCTCCTTACCGATGGTCTTCTGATTATCTATAAGAAAAACTCTCCCGAAAAGTAGATTTGACTATTTATTACGCTTCACCTTGAATTTAAGGGAGGCAGTAGGAGGTCAATATTATGACAAAAAACACAAAAACACTCGTAGGAACAGCACTTTTAACCGCGCTTGTAATCGTTCTTCAGATGCTTTCGCTGGTTATTCCCCCGATTGGGCCTTTCAGAATTTCGCTCGTTCTTATTCCTATTGTAGTAGGCGCTGCGATGTATGGCTATAAGGCAGGGGCATGGCTCGGTGCTGTATTCGGAGTTGTCGTTCTTTTAACAGACGCAGGAGCATTTCTTGCGATAAACATTCCCGGAACAATAGTAACCTGTGTTTTAAAGGGTGCTGTTGCAGGTCTTATGGCAGGAATTGTTTATTCACTTGTTGAAAAGAAAAACAGAACTCTTGCAGTTATTGCTGCGGCTATCATTACTCCGATAGTAAATACGGGACTTTTCCTTTTAGGATGCTCTGTATTCTTTATGGATACAATTACTCAGTGGGCAGAGGGCGCAGGTTTTGAATCAGCAGGCGCTTATATGATAGGCGGACTTGTAGGATTCAATTTCCTCATCGAAATGGCTGTAAACATTGTTTTAAACCCCGTTATCATAAGAATTCTTGATATAGTTAAAAAGCCTTCAAAGGCTAATGCATAAAAGAGAAAACCTCGGAGTTATTTCCGAGGTTTTTGTTTTTTAAAACTGATTTTCTGAAGAAATGCGACGGCTCACCGTAAAACAAAAAGATTGTGTTTTTTACAAGGAAGTTTCCCGAAGTTGTACTCGTGTACTACGAGGGGAACTGACACAGTAAAAAGCGCAAGATTTTTGTTTTAAACCCTGATTCCCTGACAGGAATTGCGTTTTACCATTTCTTTATCTATTTCATTCATAACGACGAACTTTTTAAGACTCCACATTGGTCCTATAAGGTCTTCTTTCTTGCCGTCGCCCGTTACTCTCTGAATGACTGTTTCCTGAGGTAATACTTCAAGTTGGTCGCAGATTACTGAAACATACTCAGGAAGTGTCATAAGTGAAAACTCTCCCCTTTCGAATTCCTCTGCGATTTTTGTTCCCTTTATTATATGAAGAAGATGAAGTTTAACAAAATCGGGGCGCAGTTTTCCGACTTCTCTTGCGGTTTCAACCATCATTTCGTGGGTTTCTCCGGGAAGTCCGTTTATAAGGTGAACACAAACAGGGATTCCTCTTTCCTTTATCATATTATATCCCTTTAAAAAATCGGCATAGCTATGACAGCGGTTTATTCTCTCTCCAGTTTTATCGTGGATTGTCTGTAAACCCAATTCTACTGTGAGGTAGGTTTTCTCTGAAAGTTCCTTTAAATAATCGGCAATTTCTTCTGAAATACAGTCTGCCCTTGTTGCAATAGAAAGACCTATTACATCCTTTTCTGAAAGTGCTGATTCATAGAGGGTTTTAAGACGCGAAAGAGGAGCATAGGTATTGGTATTCGCCTGAAAATATGCTATGTATTTTCCCTCCCATTTATTTGTCATCATCGCCTTTACTTCTTCAAACTGGCGGTGGATGTCAAGCGACGGATTTCCCGCGAAATCGCCACTCCCCGATGATGAACAATATGTGCATCCGCCTATACCTTTTGTTCCGTCGATATTGGGGCAGGTAAACCCTCCGTTAAGAGAGATTTTCATAACCTTTCCGCCGAATTTTGTTCTTAAAAAATAGTTGTAGGTGTGGTATCTTTTATTGTCAAGTGTAAATCTGAAATTCAAAGGATGATTTCCCTCCCCTTAAAAATAAACAAAGTTGTATATGATATTTTAGATAATTGTCACAGTAAAGTAATATTAACCTTATTTTTTTCAATAATATTTTAGCATAATTGCATAATTTAAACAAGCCGATTTTTGATAAAGTGAAGAAATTGTTTTGTTTTGGTAAAAGGGGACTTTTTGGGTCTTGATTTTTCTGTTTTTTACTGTTATAATATAAAGGAACAACTACACCCCTTTACAAATAAACGGGGCGTATACCACGATATGATGTCGCGGTGAAGAGGAATTTTTCCTCTTATTCTAATTATCTCATCAGGAGGTAGAATATATGAAAACCATCTTAGTTACAGGTGCTAGCGGATTTATCGGAAGAGAAGTAACAAGTGCTCTTCTTCAGAAAGGTAATAACGTAATCGGTACAGACACAAAGGCAAGCCCACTTATCGGCCAGCCCAACTTCAATTTCCTTCAGGCAGATATCACAGATAAATCAAAGATTTCTCCTATTCTCGAAAGTGGAAAGCTTGATGCTGTAATCCATCTCGCTTGCTCAACAGATAACGACCTTGATTCAGTTATCACAGATGTTGAAATGAAGCAGAGTGCTCAGGTTGACAAATATTTTTACAAAACTGCTGTTGACGCAGGTATAAAAGATATTCTTATGCTCAGCACAATTCAGGTTTATGCTCCTCAGAAGTCAAGAGAACCTGTTCGTGAAACAAACGATGAAAAGCCTTTCTCGAACTATGCAAAGATGAAGGCTGACAGTGAAAAGGAACTTGGTAAATCTCTCAAGAAGGGTAACTCAAAGGGCGTTGTTATGAGAATTGCTCCTGTTTACTCAAAGGATTACAACCAGAACCTTCACGACAGAATCTATGACTATAAGGACGGCGTAGGATTCCTTTACGGTGAAGGCAACTACGGATTCTCATTCTGTTGTGTCTACAACCTCGTTGACTTTATCAACGGTGTTTTGAATCAGGACGGTTCTTATCAGTATCAGGGTATCTACAATGTTTGTGATACAAACATCACACTCGCTAAGGATATCGTTGAATTTGAAAGAGATTTCCATAAGCTCGGTGCGGTAATTTCAAGAAACTACTCATCAGACGCTATCAAGGCTGCTCTTGCAAACTCAGGTAAGAGACCTAAGACTGACTATCGTTATGTTGACCTTTCAACTCTTACAAACAACATCAACTTCAGTAACACAAAAGCACAGAGAATTTCAACATTCCGTTGGAACCTCGACAACACAAAGTAAGAGGCGAGTCGCCTCGGGCACTACCAATAGCGAACTATTTTAAATCGTATGAAAAGTTGCGTATTTCTACGCAACTTTTTCTTTTTTGCCATTGGTAACGGTAGAAATAAGAATACCGAATCTGAAAATGATTTCTATTTTCTGCGTTCTGTGCCCCGATGACTTGTCCGGCGCATAAACTATAATCTTTTCAATGAACTCGTGCATAATTTCGGGGGTGAGTTCCTGAATATCCGTGTATTTCTTCGCAATGCCCACAAATTTCCTTGTATCAGAAGATTGCTTCTCTCTTTCAGAAATAAAACTTTCAAGTAAAGCAATTTCTTCTTTCAGTTCCTTCTGTTCGACTTCGTAACTTTTAATCATATTACTGAACATTTCGTCTGAAATCTTACCGAGAACATTATCTTCATAAAGCCTTTTAAATATTTTTTCGATTTCAGAAACCCTGTAGGTCTTCTTATCAAGTTTTGATTTTGCTGCTCTCAGTTCAGAAGAAATCTTCTTTTCAGAACTTTCCGTTGCAAGTTTAATAAACTTTTCTTCGTCTTCCGCCACAAAAGAAGCAACTTTTCTGATTTCTGAAAGTACAATCTCATTGAGGACATCCGTTCTTATGTAATGCGATGAACATTTATCCGTGTTTTTAGAGTAAACGGCACACTTCATATTTTCGTGGCAATTTCGAGACCTGCAAAGATACATTTTGCTTCCGCAATCCGAACAATATACCATTCCCGAAAAAGGATTTACTTCTTTGCATCTCTGTGGTCTGCGTTTGTTCTTTCTGAGTTCTTGAACCAAATCAAAATCCTTTTGTGAAATAATTGCAGGATGAGTGTTTTCGAATATCATCCATTCGGATTCGGGGAGTAGTATGGTTTTCTTTTCCTTGTAGGATTTTCTTTTCGTTCTGAAATTTACCGTATGACCGAGATACTCTTTTCTTTCAAGGATAGCAGCGATAGTTTTTTCACACCATTTTGTAGGATTATCGGGATTTCTGAAATTTGCATAGCCTTTTGAGATTGCGTGTGCCGATGGGATGAGAATTTTATCTTTCGTTAGTATTCCCGCAATCTGTGAAGGCCCGTATCCTTCTATGCAGAGTCTGAATATCCTCTTTACAACTTCTGCCGCTTCTTCGTCTACTTCCCATACATATTTGTTTGATTCGGATTTTTTGTATCCATAAGGCGGATTTGTAGTGAGAGGTTTTCCCGATTTACCTTTTGCTTTGAAAACGGCTATTACCTTCTTACTGCAATCACGGGAGTGGTATTCGTTGAAAAGATTTTTAAAAGGCATAATCTCATTATCTTCTTTGTTTGTATCAACATTATCATTTATTGCGATATACCTTACATTGTAATCAGGAAAGATAATTTCAATATATTCGCCTGTCCTTATGTGGTTTCTTCCGAGTCTTGAAAGGTCTTTCGTAATAACTGTTGATACTTTGCCCGATTTTATGTCATCAAGCATACTGATAAAGCCGGGGCGATTGAAGTTTGTTCCGCTGTATCCGTCATCAATATAGAATACAGTATTCTTGAAACCATTGTCATTGGCATACCTTTTAAGAATGTCTTTCTGGTTTTTAATACTGTTGCTGTCTCCTACGAGTTCGTCATCACGGGAAAGACGGCAATAAAGTGCTGTGATTGTGTTGTCTTGTAACATAGATACTCCTTTCCGACAACATACGACTAATGTGAGTCTATAATAGCATCATAAAAGCCGTTTGTCTACGTTTTTTGAGATTCAATTTCTCTTTCAATAAGATCGCATATTACGTCTTCTGCTGTTTCCTTGCTGTTATCGTTGAACTTTATCTCAACGATATAGGTAGTATTACCTATTACATAAAGGGATGATGTCTCATAAAGAACGGATTTTTCAGTCTTTCGCATATATAAAGTCCTCCTTTCGTGAAAAATTGAAAAATTCAGAATTTCCTTTTTCACGAACGAATTTCCTTTATGATTTGAATATATAAAAAAATAAAAATAAATTTTTTTGATTTTTTATCCGTTTTTTCAGAAAAACGATGTTATAGTTATATTGGGGTAGTGTTTCTCTTTTATAGCAGAAAGGAAACAAGTATCATAAGATGCCCCTTTTCTACAGAAAGACAACCTATGTTTTCTTTCTTGCTTCAGGCAGAAAAAATCACCTGCAAAATATCGTTTGCAGGTGATTTGAAAAGAGTCAGGGTGAACTTTTCAGGTCTTAAAAACTCAAATGTATAAATTTATACAAAAACAGGCACTTTTTGAGCGAAAAAACGCCAAAAATCAAATTTGTTGAAAAAAATTTTTAATTGTTGAAAAAAATTTTTTAAAAAAATCAATTTGTTGAAAAAAATTTTAAAAAAAATTAAATTGTTGAAAAAAATCTTTTTCTTTCGGGTGTATAAAACCATACATAAAAGACGGAAGTGCGCATTTTACACACTTCCGTCTGTCTTATTTCCTCGCAAGATAAATATTCGTTACTTCAAGCCTTTCGTGTCCGAGCGAAACCGAAACAGCCTTTTTCGCATAGTTTTCAGTATGCCCTTTTCCGATTTCCCTTTCATACTTATTCTGTGCGTATCTGTAGCGCAACCCGTGGAATGTCAGGTTTTCTGCTTTAGGCTTTTCGTTCTGAGGGACATTCTTCCCTCTGCCTTTATCCGAAAATTCTTCTCTTCTGCTTTCTATCCATTTTTCCAACTCTCTTTTTGTAGCCTTGACATTCCATTCTGAAAGAATATACTTTCCACCATTCCTATCAGCATACTCTTTCAGTTCTTCTATGAGTTTTCTTTGTTCAGGGGTTTCTATCGCTACATTCCTTACTTTTCCGCCCTTGCCCTTTATTTCAAGAGAATTTTCTTTTATCTGCTCTTTTTTAAGACTTGCCGTTTCGTCAATTCGTAGCCCGAACTCTGATGATACCTTTATAGAAAGAGCAATCCTTTCTTTGCCTTCTGCTTTAGCAATATCAACGGCTTTTCTGATTTCGGTATCATTCCACGCTTTATTGATAGTACCCCTTTCTCTTTTTGAAAGGTTGAGTCTGTCATTATCGGGAAGATTATTCTTCCCGCCGACTTCTT
>JAFXHL010000081.1 GCA_017536405.1 Oscillospiraceae bacterium | reverse complement strand
GAAGGTAAGACAGCGACTATATTCAAGGTTGATATGTCGGATTATTCGGTTTCTTCAAAAGATTCTTCTGTTGTAGACGTAGAAGGCAACGCATCTTTTGTATTATCCGAAGGTGGAAACTATATTATAGTCATATCTGATAATGTGATTACAGATGAAGACATTGATCCTATGCAAAGAGAAGGAAAGGTTGATACAGGATCAAAACAACTTGTGTTTGCCATTGTTCTCGTTATCCTTCTTATCGGTGTTGGTGGGATTGTCGCTTATGCGTTGATAAAATTGAATAAATAATAAAAAAGCCTTGAATTATCAAGGCTTTTGTGTTACAATTATACTATATATAGTGTTTTACTTTGTATGGAGGGGTAATATATGGCGTTTGCAAAGATGAAAAATTATATTATAACCATTATTTCCGCGTTTTTTATATTATTATGTTTTGGTTACATAGCTGTTGACGCGGAGGATGAAAATGAACCTGTTCCAGTAAGTTACAATATAGATGTAAGCATTTCAGGCGGAAATGGTAATGTAAGAGTCTATAAAAATAGTACTGACTACTATGATTTTACTTCTGACGGAACAGTCAGGGATGTTACAGAAGATAAAATTATTTTCGATGTTATTCCTGATGATGGATATGAAATCGAAAGTGTTGAATATGAATTGTCTGCAGACCAGGCTATAAGAATAATGTCATCATCTACGATTACAGGCGGAATGAGATATACTCTTAACAGTAAAAATGGAGATGCTGACGGAACTTTTATTGTAAAATTCTCTCCTGTTTTCACAATATCTGTCGATAAAAGAATAGATGCAGATAAAGGAAGTATCGCTATTTCCGGTGCTGATAAAAACGGAATACTCAAAGTCAAGGCGGGGGAAACTGTAAACTATAAAATTACTCCTGAAAAAGGATACAGAGTATCAAGAGTATATGAAGATACAGATTTCGACCCTTATAACAATGGTGAGGTTTATGAAGGAAGTTTCACGGTTGTTTCTGATACAGAAATAAGTGCAGATTTTGGTAAGAAAGTATACAACATATATTTTAACTATGCTTCAGGTCAGGATACAATAGGAACTACAAAAGTTATATATGACGGAAACGAATACACCGCCCCTTGTACTCTTGTAGGTGTTGAATATGGCGAAGAATTGGAACTCAGCACCGCTATTACAGATTCAGAAACATTATATGTTTTCTCACAGTATAATTCTGATGCTGGTTCGTTTGATGACAATACCGAGGCAAAAGCTACATATACTGTTGGTGATTCCGAATCGGGAGATATCAATATCGAAACAGAATTTGTAAATGAATATATAAAAATCTCTTTTGATGTTGGCAAAAACGGGAAAATTTCTTATTCAGGCGCTGCCGGCACTGTTACTGTAAATTCGGATGACAAAACATCTTATCGTGCAGTGAATGACTTTAAATTCAAAGTTTCTCCTGCAAGTTCGCTTTATTCTGTGGGTTCGGTTGTATATATTCCCGATGCTACAGGTATTGCTGAAACAGTTAAGGCGAGTGGCGGATACTATGTTATTTCAAAATCTCTCGGAAGCGGAACTTTGAGAGCTACTTTTGTTGAAGCTTCGAATTATGAGGTTATAGTTGAAGAACCTTCTGAAAAGAACTGCTATATGACTGTAAAGGCTGATGGAGTTAAGCTTTCTCCAGGTGTAAACAGAGTTTCAGCAAGTGCAACTATTACAGTTTCTGCATATACAGATGAAGGTTCGGGATATATATTTGATTATATATCTGTGAATGGAACTGCAAAAACTTCATCAGAATCATATAAGATTTCTTATCTTACTGAAGATATAAAAATTGCTGCTGTTTTTGAAAAGATTGAAACATATAAAATTACAATCAATAATAAAACAGGTGGAACCATTGAACAAACCGGTGGTATCTGGCTCGATAAAGGAAAGAACATTCAGGTAAACAAAGGCGATTATGTTGAATTAAGAATAATCCCTGATGATGATTACAAACTTGATAATATTTCTTATACAGGTTCAGACCTTGAAAGCATCGGACTTTACAGATACAGAACAGGCAGGGTAACTGCTAACGAAAAACTCGATATAACATTTGTTGCGGCAACAGATAATATAATCAGCGTTGACGTTGATAACAGCGGGGTTACAATCGTTTCTGTAAAAAGTGCAGAAGATATACCTGATCTTGTTTCAAAATATAAATCCTGTGTTTTCAGAACACCTATGTCTGCAAGCGGAGTTATTGATACAGATGCTCTTGCGGCAATAAAAGGAAAGAATATCGGAATAAAATTTGATGGTTCAGATTATTACTGGACAATTTACGGAAAAAATATCGATGATGCAACTAAAAATATCAATCTTGGAGTAACAACAGGAGAAGATATACTCGCTGAAAGACTTTTGGTTCCGTTATCAAAGTTTGAGGATAAGAAGCAGTTCAGAATTGCTCACGACGGAAAATTCCCGTTCAGAGCTGATTTATCAATAAATGTCGGAAAAGAACATGTAGGAAGATATGCAAACCTCTTTATCCTCAACGAAAATACATATAAACTCGAACATATTGCTTGTGCTACTGTAAATAAACAGGGATATGCGACTTATGGAATGAGACATGCGAGTGATTATGTAATTGTAATTGCTGATAGAAAACTTTCGAATAGTGACCTTTCATCAAGTGCAGGAATTGAGTTCAAGGAAACTCAGCTTATAAACTTTGATGATTTGGGCTCACTTTCATCTGCGGCTATTCTCCTTGGAGGAGTGCTTATTGTAGGCGCTGTAATTGCATTCATCCTTTTAAAACCAACAAGAAACAAAGATAAAGAATAAAAATAAACCTGAGAATAGATTTTCTATTCTCAGGTTTTTATTATCTTTCAGAGATAAATTTATAATCTTTTCTATCACAGATATTCATATATGCAGGACGCATTATCTTTCCTCTGCCTACAAGTTCTTCAATTCTGTGCGCAGACCATCCTGCGATTCTTGCTATCGCAAAGAGGGGAGTATAAAGTTCTTTCGGTAAATCAAGCATACGATATACAAATCCGCTGTAAAAATCGACATTAGCAGAAACACCTTTATAGATTTTTCTTTCTTTTGCAATAACTTCTGGAGCAAGTTTTTCAACGAGAGAATAGAGTTTATATTCTTCGTTAAGCCCTTTTTCATCAGAAAGTTTCTTTACGAATTTCTTGAATATCTCTGCTCTTGGGTCTGAAATTGAATATACAGCATGTCCCATTCCGTAGATGAGACCTGATTTGTCAAATGCCTCTTTATGAAGGAGTTTAGCGAGATATGCTTTTATCTCTTCTTCGTCAGACCAATTCTTGACATTTGCCTTTATATCATCGAACATCTGAACAACCTTTACATTCGCACCGCCATGTCTTGGCCCTTTAAGAGAACCGAGAGCAGCAGCTATTGCGGAATATGTGTCTGTTCCTGATGAAGAAACTACATGAGTGGTAAATGTTGAGTTATTACCACCGCCGTGTTCAGCATGAAGAACAAGGCAAAGGTCGAGAAGCTTTGCTTCAAGTTCTGTATATGAACTATCAGGTCTTAAAAGATGAAGTATATTTTCAGCAGTTGAAAGCTTAGGGTCGGGAATATGTATGAAAAGACTGCAGTTTTCATGATAATGCTGATAAGCCTGATAACCATAAACAGAAAGAAGAGGGAAGAGCGCTATAAGCTCAATGCACTGTCTTAAAACGTTTGATGTAGATGTGTCATCAGGTTTATCATCATAAGAATACAATGTAAGAACGCTTCTTGCAAGTGTATTCATCATGTCTGTGCTGGGGGATTTCATGATGATATCACGGACAAATGATGTAGGTAGTGTTCTGAATCTTGAAAGAATACCACAGAATTCTTCAAGCGCCTCAGGAGTCGGTAAATCTCCGAAAAGAAGAAGATAAACAGTTTCTTCATATCCGAAGCGATTGTCTTTTGTGAAACCATCAACAATATCGTTTATATCGTATCCTCTGTAAAAAAGTTTTCCTTCGCAAGGAACGGTTTCTCCGTTTATAACTTCTGATGAACAAATTTCGGATATTTGTGTAAGTCCGCAAAGAACACCTTTACCATTGATATCACGAAGGCCTCTTTTGACATCGAATTTAGAATAAAGTTCTGTGTTGATGTCATCTGATTTTTCAGCAACATCGGCAAGAGAAATTATTTCGGGAAGTAAATTCTGGAATTCGTAACTGTTTTTCATCTTATTCTCCTTTCCATATGAAAATGGCTTAATTTATTTCTTTTTATTTAACAATATATTAATAATACCATATTTGAGAAAAAAATTCAATATGCTTGATTAGTTTTTTTAGATATGGTAGAATTAAAAAGATGAGTTATTTCGACAAAAAGGGGTTTTTATATGAGAAAAATCAGACTGATTTCTTGTTTTTTGGTTGTTTCTTTGCTTTTCTCTGCTTGTGCAAAAGAAATAGAAAGCACAGCGGGTGGCGAAATTATAACTACTACCGTTGCTACCACCACTGAACCTGTCGTTACAACCGAACCTATACCTGCACCTGTTACTGTAAAAGTTACTGCTGCAGGAGATAATCTTATACATTCTTCTATCTATAATCAGGCGCATAAACGTTCGGAAAACGGAACATATGATTTCAGATATGCATATGAAAATATAAGACCATTAATCTGTGGTGACCTTAATATTCTCAATCAGGAAACACCAATCTGTAATGATGTTTTCGAGCCTTCTACATATCCTTGTTTCAATTCTCCTACACAGCTCGGAAACGAAATGCTTGATATCGGTTTTAACGCTTTTTGTCATGCAAATAATCATATTCTTGATAAAGGCATGAAAGGCGTCGAAGCGACACTCGATTATTGGGCTGATAAAGATGCTATCGTTTATGGAGCGTACCGTAACGAAGAAGATATGAACAATATCAGAACAAGAAATGTAAACGGAATTACATTCTCATTTCTTGGATTTACAGAACACACAAACGGGATAAGGATTCCTGAGGATAGTGAAATCGAAGTTATATATACTGAAGAAATCGAAACTATCGAAAAACAGATTAAATCAGCAAGAGAACAATCAGATGTTGTTGTTGTTTCTGTTCATTGGGGAGTGGAAAATTCTCATATAATAACAGATGCTCAGAGAAATCTTGCTCAGCAGATGGCTGATTGGGGGGCTGATGTTATAATCGGAACACATCCTCATGTTGTTCAGGATATGGATGAAATAACGGCTGCTGACGGAAGAAATGTTCTTGTTATGTATTCACTCGGCAACTTTATTTCGGCTCAAAGCGTCGGAAACCGAATGATAGGCGGGGTTGTTGATTTTAATGTTACGAAGAATTTTGAATACGATTCAATTATGATAAGTGATGTTAAATTTATTCCTGTAATTACTCATTATGATTATAACTATTCAAATGTAAGAGTGTATCCTTTATCCCAGTATACAAGGGAACTTGCATCAAATCACGGAATAAGAGCAAATTCACATTTTGATTATGATTTTATAATAGAAACATTGAAAGAAAACATAAACGAAAGATATCTTGTTCTTGAAAATATTGATACAGAAGAAGAAACTGAAGATAATGCTGCATAATTTTTGAAAAAGGACTTGACATATAAAAATATGTATGTTATAATATTTAAGCGTTAAGAAATAACGCTTATGCGCCGGTAGCTCAGCTGGATAGAGTGACTGGCTACGAACCAGTAGGCCGGGGGTTCGAGTCCCTTCCGGCGCACCAGACACCTTGCAGTTTTATGCAGGGTGTTTATTTTTTACATTGAAGGTGATTTTTTGGAATGGTTTAATGTTTTCGGACTTATTTTTATAATAATTATTATGATTCCGAATATAATTTTTGCGATAAAATGCAAAGACGGATTTCAGAATAAATGGAATAATAAAATAGTTGAGATATCAGAACAGATAGGAAGACACGGATGTTTCGGATTGATGATAATTAATATTCCGGGAACATGGTTTGGATTCTGGTCTGACGAAGCATTTGCCATTTATCTTATTGTCAATATTGTTCTTGTTGTTGCATATTGTATTTTATGGATTGTATGCTGGAAAAAGAATAATATATTCAAAGCATTATCACTTTCGATAATTCCCTCGGTAATATTTCTTTTCAGCGGAGTTATGTCAAGGTCAATTCTGCTTGTTTTGTCAGCTTTGATTTTTGCACCTTGTCATATTATGATTTCTTATAAAAATGCAGAGCAAAAATAACCCGTAGTTTTTCTACGGGTTATTCTCATTTGCTTGACATTTTCTGCATTGTATGTCATACTTTAGGGTAAGGGAAAATACAGAATTATCTGAATTGAGGAATGTTTAATGGCGAAAACAGTTAAAAAACGGGGACGTTTAAAAAAAGAATACATATACAGACGAAGAAGGGCAGTAGCAGCGCTTGTTCTTACCATTATGATATTTGGGATTATCATATCAGCAGTAAGTTGTTCTGCGATAAAAAAGAACAAGCAGGATGATACTCCTGTTAATCTTCCTGTAAATACCGATATACCGATACAAACACCGACAGAACCTGAAATTGAACTTTTTGAAGTTGATTTTTCAAAGTCGCCTTCTAATTTTACGGAAGAAGATGTGAATTCAAAATACGCTATTCTTATTGATGCTGAAACAGGTGTTGTAATCTCACACAGAAGCGGAAATGCGAAAATATATCCCGCGTCTATGACAAAGGTTATGACAATTCTTGTTGCTGTTGAAAATATAAAGGATTTCAACGCGACTTTTGAAATGACATACGAAATAATAAAGCCTCTCGTTGATGCAGACGCTACAAGAGCAGGATTCAAAGAAGGCGAAGATGTAAAGATAATTGACCTTTTATATGGTCTTATTCTTCCTTCAGGCGGAGATTGTGCTATAGCGCTTGCCGAATATATAAGTGGTTCTGAAGAAGAGTTTGTAAAGCTTATGAACAAGAAATGCAAAGAATTAGGACTTGAGAATACTCATTTTTCAAACACAAGCGGTCTTCATGATGAAAATAACTATTCAACTCCTGCTGATATGGCGATTATAATGAAATACGCTATGGAAAATCCTATATGCAGGGAGGTTCTTTCTACATATAAATACACAACTGAAAAAACCGAAGAAAATCCCGAAGGCATCGAGCTTTTCAGCACGATGTTTTCAAGAATGTACGGTAATGAAGTTGAGGGCGTTGATATAGTTGCAGGAAAGACGGGCTATACAACAGAAGCAGGAAATTGTCTTGTAAGTTATGCAACAAAGGGCGAAAAGAGTTATATATGCGTTCTTGCAGACGGTGAATCCAAGTGGAAATCTATTTATGATACATTTGCAGTTTATGAAAAATATATTCCTTTTGATGTAACAACAGATATTTCTGTAAATGACGAAGGATCAGATGAAATAAGCGAGGAATGATATCCTTGAAAATAATATTAAATAAAGGGGAATTAAGATGATTGATTTTAATAATGGCATTTTTTTCAAACTAAAACCTGTTGATTTGAATACATACTCAAGTGTACTTGTTCCAATGTTTGTAAACGGAGAAGAAATTATTGCCACTTTTAAGGGAATAAGAGATGGAGTAGTTTTTACCAACAAAAGAATTATAGCTATCAATGTTAAAGGATTAACAGGAACTAAGAAAGATTTTTCGTCATTGCCATATAGTAAAATTCAGGCTTTTTCTGTTGAAACTGCTGGTGTTTTTGATTTGGATAGTGAATTAGAAATATGGTTTTCCGGATTAGGAAAGGTTAGATTCGAATTTGTGAGCAGAGCAAATGTATCTGAAATATGTAAAATAATTTCAGAAAGGGTATTATAAATTCAAAATAAAACCTGAGAAGAAATAAATCTTCTCAGGTTTTGCTTTTATATTACTGTTTTATAATGTCCGCCATTGTGTAAAGCCCTTTTTTCTTACCGTTCATAAATACTGCGGCGTTTACAGAGCCTACTGCAAAAACTTCTTTTGATGATGCCTGATGAGAAAGAGTAATAACTTCATCTCTTCCTGCGAAAATAACATCGTGTTCG
>JAFXHL010000007.1 GCA_017536405.1 Oscillospiraceae bacterium | reverse complement strand
TTCAGCAGAAGACATCACACAGGGTCTCCCCAGAGTAGAAGAACTTTTCGAAAGCAGAAGACCCAAGAATGCTGCTATCATAGCAAAGCAGTCAGGTTCTGTAAGAATCGAAGAAATCAAGAAACTCAAGACAGTTATCGTTACAGCTGAAGACGGAACAGAAGAAAACTATCCTGTTCCTTACGGCTATAAGATAAAGGTTACAGACGGTGATGTAGTTGAAGCGGGTGAACCTTTGACAGAAGGATCAATCTATTCAAACGACCTCCTTGCAATCAAGGGACAGCAGGTTGTTCAGGATTATATCATCACAGAAGTTCAGAAGGTTTATCGTTCACAGGGTGTTGATATCGACGATAAGCATATCGAAGTTATCATCAGCCAGATGCTCCGTAAGGTAAGAGTTGAAGACAGCGGAAGCAGTTATATCCTTGACGGCACACTTGTTGACCGTAAGGAAGTTGAAGAAGAAAACCGCAAGATTCAGGCAAGAATTGATGCAGGCGAAACAGACCTTAAACTCATCAAGACAGTTCCTGTTCTTCAGGGTATTACAAAGGCTTCTTCAAATTCAGACAGCTTCTTGTCAGCTGCTTCATTCCAGGAAACAACAAAGGCTCTCACAGATGCCGCAATCCACGGAAAGAGCGACAAACTCCGCGGCCTTAAAGAAAATGTTATCATCGGTAAACTCGTTCCCGCAGGAACAGGTATGGAAGTTTACAACAACATCCAGCTTGTCAAGAACGACAGTTTCCTTGAACAGCATAACAACCAGGGCACAAATGTTTAATAACAACAGAAATCACAGCGATTTTATCGCTGTGATTTTTTTGTTGAATTTATATATCCTTTATGATATAATTATGATGTATAGGCATATCCGAAAGTGAGGGAGGGAAAACAGTGGCACAGAATGTGAATTATCAGAAAGAACTCGATAAGATAATTTCAGAAATATCAGAAAAAAATATAACACCGACGCTCCTTCTCCATAGTTGCTGCGCACCCTGTTCAAGCTATGTTTTAACCTATCTCGCGGAGTATTTTAAGATAACGGTTTTCTATTATAATCCCAATATCTATCCCGAAAGCGAATATGCTTATCGCGTGAATGAAGTCAAAAGACTTATAGAAGAACTTCCTGTTAAAAATAAAATTTCCTTTATCGAGGGAGAGTATAATCCCGATTTGTTTTTTGAAACTGTAAAAGGTCTTGAAAATGAAAAAGAGGGAGGGGAAAGATGCTTTAAATGCTATGACCTCAGAATAAAAGAAGCATCAGAAATCGCAAAGAAAAACGGCTTTGATTATTATACGACAACGCTTTCGATAAGCCCTCATAAAAACGCAGAAAAGCTCAACGAAATCGGTGAAAAATATGCCGATGAAAATACAAGACATCTTCCTTCGGATTTCAAGAAGAAAAACGGATTCAAGGAGTCTGTAAGACTCTC
This sequence comes from Oscillospiraceae bacterium, assembly GCA_017536405.1. Lineage (GTDB taxonomy): Bacteria > Bacillota > Clostridia > Oscillospirales > Ruminococcaceae > RGIG4131. Next base: position 14,284 of record JAFXHL010000007.1, on the reverse strand, counting down.
GGAAAAATACAATCTCTATCGTCAGAATTACTGCGGATGTGTTTTCAGCAAAAGAAATTTACCCGTAACGGAGTGATAATATGAACATCAACGAAACCGAACTTTTTGACCCTACCATAAAATCGAATATAGTTAAAAGTGCGGTTTTTATGACCAAAGACCGTAGTCATCCCTATGCCGTAAGAATAAGCAACGCATATATCGGCGCTGACAGAGTTGTTATGGCAACAACCATGTGGGAACTTGAATCACTTGTTGCGGTAGTAGAGAGAAATATGCGCGGACAGGAACTCAGAAAGCATATAGTTGAGATTTCAGGCGGAGATGAAATAGCAGCAACGGAAATGATGACCGAAAAGGTTGAAAAAATCAATTCCGAACTTATGTCGCTTATTTCACATACCCTTAAAATCGACGACCGTCTTGACTGGGACAAAAAAATCATAACCGAAAGTTATGAAGAATTCCTTTATCCTTTTCCACCACAGAAAAAACAGCCATCTGAAGAGGAAGGCGGACTTATGAAAATCTTTTCATTCAAGTCGGCTGAAGAAAGGGCAGAAGAGGCTTTCAAAGCACAGATGGATAAATATATTTCGGAAAAAAGAGATGCTATCCGAAAATATATGATTGAAAGAGAAAAATTCAATTTAAGAAAAAGAAGAAACAACGCAGAAATAAAAAGACTCAGAAAATGCTTTGAAAACGGCGAAAAAAGTGCTGTTGAAAAATACTCGAAGATTATTCTTGCGAATTCGGTTTATCCCGAAAATTTCAAGCCCGAAAACGAAATCACATATAATCCATATACAAAGGCACTCACACTCAATCTTCTTTTCTGCGGATATGAAAATTTCCCCGATATTATGAAATATAAATGCGTAATAGAGAATAAATCCGTTACCGAGGTGAAATTTTCTCCCGAAGAAAAATACAGAAGATACGAAAAAGCGCTTTTGTCAGCGGGGCTTCGTTCAATCCACGAACTTTTCGAAGCACTCTACGGAGATTTTGTCGAAGAAATAATCCTTAACGCATTTGTTCCTTCAAACAATAAGGAAATAGAAAATATGACAGCGAAATTCGCGTCAGGTGTTTCAAGATGCGTTTATGCGGTTTCCGTTAAAAAGTCTGATTTCGAAAACAAAGAAATTTCAGATGAAAATTATCTTGATGTTCTTGAAAGTTTCGGAATGAAGAGAGTCAAGGACAGATTCATAAACGAAACCGAAATCATAAAACCCATTTACACTAAGGAGAAGTAAAATGGCTTTAAAAAATTATACGGGTAAGATATATGAACTGCTTAAAAATTGTCTGCCTGATGATAAAAAGGTAGCAGACCGTTATGAAGAAGAAAAACTTTTCGATAGTCCGTTTTATCATGAATTTATGGAGTGTGAACTGACAAGGGAAATATTTTCTGAATATTTCTCAAAAGAAAAACTCCTTTCGATTCCACATGAAAAATACGAAGAAATCGAAAAGTGTATGGAGCTTATTCCCATTATGGCGGAAAGACTTTCAAATGCAATCCGTTTCGGAAACGGGTGGGTATTAAATGAAGATGACACTCCCGATTTATACAATTCCGAAACTATAAAGAATGTTATAAGAAAGCTCAGTTTTAAGGAGATTTATCAGAACGACACCAACATACCTGATAAGGATTTTATGCTGATTTTCAAAGCGGATAAAATCTGTAAAGAGGGATATTACTGTATCCCCAGAACAATATCGGAGGTAGCATATAATGAAACTTGGTAAATGGCATACCGAACTCGACAGGTTTATAGATATAAAAACATCCTTTCTTTTAGAGGGAAATGTCTATGACCTTCACGCATACCCGACAACTCAGGAAGACGGAAATACCCGTTGGGATATGATAATGCTTGATAATTATCTTTTCAAATATCTCTGCGATAACGGATATTCAACCGTTGTTTTCTATAATCATATAGATGGCTTCTATAACGATTATTCAAGAGAACATCTTGACAGCTTCTTAAAACTTATAGGCTTCAATAAACTCGATGAAAAAACAAAGACCTTTACCGTAAAATACAGTCAGGCGGCAGATTTTATAAGAACAGCCGTTCAGAATAAGGAGAAAAGTGTTGCCGTTGTAATGATGTCGGCGTCAAGATATGTTATTTCAGCAGACAGCCTTTCAGACAGTGAAAAGGATTTCTATTCTAAACTCATGATGGCGTCTCTCAAAAAGACTCAGGTAAAGCAGGGAGACCGCTTTATCAACAACATAATGCTTTTTGTTGCCGATAAGGTAAACGATATTCCCGCATGGTTCTATATCGATAATCCTATGGTAAAGGCGATAAATATAAGCGAACCCGATAAGGCTTCAAGAAGAATGTTCATAGAAAGCCAGCTTGCTTTCTTTGTCGGCGAAGAAAAGTTCACCGATGATGAACTTGATAAATATAAGAATGACTTTGCCGACCTGACAGAAGGTTTTGCAAACCTCGAACTCAATGCCTTAAAGCTTCTCTGCCGAAAGGAAAAACTTTCTTTCTCAAAGATAAAGGACGCTGTCAATATGTATAAATACGGCATCAAGGATAACCCGTGGAACGACATTCCGAGAGAGAAATTCGAGAATGCCGAAAGTTACATAAAAAGCCGCGTCAAAGGTCAGAATGCAGCCGTTGTGCAGACTCTTGATGTTATAAAAAGAGCGGCTTCCAATATGGCAGGGCTTCAGCACTCGGGAAGCGGAAAACCAAAGGGAATTTTATTCTTTGCAGGCCCTACTGGTGTCGGAAAAACCGAACTTGCAAAAACCGTTGCCAACCTTCTTTTCGGGGATGACAATAACTGCATAAGATTTGATATGAGTGAATATCAGCAGAGTCAGTCCGACCAGAAACTTATGGGTGCGCCTCCCGGATATGTAGGCTATGAATCGGGCGGACAGCTTACAAATGCCGTTAAGGAAAAGCCTTTTTCGATAATTCTCTTTGACGAAATTGAAAAAGCACATCCTTCTGTTTTCGATAAATTCCTTCAGATTTTAGAAGACGGAAGAATGACCGACGGTAAGGGCGAAACAGTTTATTTTTCAGAAACAATCATTATCTTCACAAGTAACCTCGGTGTTTATAACACCGATGAAACAGGAAGAAAAACGCAGAGTATCTTTCTTGATATGACCTATGAAGAAATGCGTGAAAGACTTATAAAGTCTATAAAGGATTATTTCAAGCTCCAGCTCGGAAGACCTGAAATATTAAACCGAATAGGCGATAATTTCGTTGTGTTTGACTTTATAAGAGAGGATACAGCAAAGGAAATCGCAAACGCACAGATAAATAAAATCTTTGCAAAAATCTTCGAACAGAAGGGTATACAGGTTGTTCTTTCCGATGAGGCAAGGGATTATATCTATAAAAAATCCTTCGGCAATCTTGAAAACGGCGGACGTGGAATAGGAAACGTCATCGAGAAAAACCTCATAAATCCCCTTTCAAGAGTTATATTCGATGAAAATATCGAAGGCGGAACACTTACAGTAAATTCTATTTACGAAAAAGACAATATAGCGGGGCTTGATTACTCCGTTAATTAAAGTGGGTGAATTTTTTGAAGGAAAACAGCAGACCAACCCTTGATATGAGGGATAAAACCGACCGAAAAACTATGATTATGCCTGCATCTGAAATAGTTTCAACTTCTTCTTCGTCAGACGGAATAGTTGGCATAGGCGCTGTTATCGGCGGATATAAAATCATAGAAATCATCTCTGAAAACACGGGTGAGGCAGCTGTATTTCTCGGAGAAAAATACGGAAACAAAAGAATAATCAAACTTTTCCATAAAAATAAAAAGCCCAAGGAAGAAATCATACAGAAACTTTTACAGACAGATTGCCCCTATATCGTTTCTTATGTTGACTGTGGGGAATACGGCGAAAAATTCTATGCCGTAATGCCTTATTTCAGCAAAGGCGATATAGCGTCTTTAATGCCAGTTTCTGAAAAGGAACTTTCAGAAAATATCATTCCCTGCGTTGCAGAAGGTCTTAAAGTGCTTCACTCTATGGGTATTGTCCACAGAGATATAAAGCCGGGAAATATCTTTATTTCTGACGATGGAAAAGCCGTTATCGGAGATTTCGGAATAAGTTCTGTCCTTGACGATAATTTAAGCGTAAGGGCAACGGGAATTTCCCGTACTCTCGGTTATGCCGCACCCGAAACATCGGCAGGATTTGTTTCCAAAGAAAGCGACTACTATTCTTTGGGTATAACACTTCTTCATCTTGTAACAGGTATAGATGTTTTTGCGGGTATGACAGAAATGCAGATACTCTATCATACACTCAATAAAAACATTCCTATTCCAAGAACAGTAAGCCCGCAGTTTGCGCTTTTAATCAGAGGACTTACAAGAAAAGACAGAGAGCATCGTTTCGGATATGATAAGATAAAACGCTGGCTTTCGGGCGAAATCATCCCCGAAGGGAATTCCGCTACATACGAAAAGACAGCAGATGCGTCAGGCTTTGTGTTTGAAAACAAATCATATCCCGATCTGGTGTCGCTTGCATATGCATTCGGTGAAAACTGGGAGGCAGGGCTTGTTTATGTCTATCATACAAGCGCTTTCGAAACAAGACTTGCGGCATTCAGCGCCTCGCTCCAGAGAGAAGTTGCTGTCCTTAAAGACCATAACAATGCCGATGAATGTCTTTTCAAGGTTATAATGCTTCTCAGCCCTGAGGCTCCTATTTTCTACCGTGGAAGAATGTTTGCGTCGTTACAGGCAATGGGTGACGAAATTGAACAGAAACTTCCCGATAAGGATGATGACATCATCGACTTTGTAAGAAGCGGTTGTCTTAAAGTCTATATGGAGAAAAAGGGTATAGATAGTAAGGTTATTGAACGTATGGAATATATCGGCGCACAGTTTACCCTTGAAAAATACGAATATTATTACGCGCTTTTATATCTTCTTAACAGAAATTATATCTATTCCGATAAATTTTCGGATATGAAATCGCTTTGCGATTATCTTGAAAGCCTTTCAGAAGATGAAAGAGAAGAATTTTCAAAAACTCTTGTTTATGACAGACTTTTTCATATGTGGGTTTTTTCAAAAGGTTATGGAAAACAACTGCGTGAATGGCTTTTGACTCTTGAGGAGGATTTTTAAATGAGTGGACCGAAATACGGACAGATTTTATTAGGCAAAATCCGTCGTATGAAACTTATGAAAGAACTTGATACAGCACTCGAAAAAAGGGAATGTAATGCCCTTGTCAATAAACAGAATGCATTACAGCATAAATTCGATAAGTTTTTTGAAGAACACCCGACAGATAAAATTATAGGTGTTTTAAACGATGCAAAAAAAGCGGGTTGCGAAAAAATGCCTCAGTATCAGAAACTTATGAAATATCTTTTAAGATATGAAAGACTTTCATCGTTTACCTGCAATACAGAGGGTGACAGTAAGGCGCTTACATCCGAAAGAAAAAATTCTGTTGAAAGATATTTTGAAATGGGAAATATCTGGCATATTATGAGCGAGGAAATTTCATCTCTTAAAAAGGCGGTTGAAAACAGAAGGAATATCGAGAAAGAAAGTTCTGCTCCTGATACTACCGCATTTGAAGCAACTCTTTCAAGCGAAAAGGTTGACGAATTATACGAAAAGATAATCGAAGAAACCGTTTCGGATAAGAACTTTTCAGAGATAAAAGCCTTTGCCGAATCTGTAATTTCTTCGGTAAAATATGATGAAGAAACCAAAGAACGTATCTTAAAAGAACGCCTTAACGGAATCACTTTAGAAAGAAATTCATCCGATAATACAGAAGAAATCGAAGCTCTGACAGCGAAATACGAAGCACTCTGTGAATATCTTTCAAAGGATGTGAATTCTGCGGTAACAGGCAATATCCATGCGTTAAGGGATGAAGTAAACGCCCTTTATGCCGAAGCCGAACAGAAGACAATGGGAGAATATATAACCGATTCCGTAAGAGATATTATGGAACGCATAGGTTATGATATAATAGGAAGCAATACCGTTTCAACACCAAAACATACAACCCAGAAGGATTACTATGAATTCAGTGAAACTTCGGTTATAAATGTTTCTTCAAACGAAGAAGGCGCTGTTCTTTTTGAGGTTTTAGGAAAATCAGAATCGGGCGAAATTTCACCCGCTGAAAAAAGAGCCGTCAAGGATGATATGGATAAATTCTGTCCTGATTATGATAAGGTCAAGGCACTTCTTTCTGAATACGACCTTTCTGTTACAGATGAACGCACCTGTGAGGCAGACGAAAGATATGTAAGGGCTGTTTCTGAAGAATTTTTATCAAAAACAGAAAAACGGAGAGCAAAAAAATCAAGGAGAATGACATACGATGAGTAGAGAAGTCAGAATATGCGAAAACTGTGGCGTAAAAAATACAATCGACAAACTCGAATGCGAAGCCTGCGGATACGACCTCAGTTTTATAGCACCCGTTACAGTTGAAGAAAACAACGGCGCAAAATGGAAGATAACCTCAACGGGAGGGAGTGTTTCAGCATTTATTCTCGGCGGAGAAACCATAGGCAGAGAGGGCGATATTCTTTCCGATTATGTAAACGACAGCGATTATATCAGCCGTAAACACGCAAGATTTGAAGTTACCGACGATAAGATTTTCGTTACCGATTTCAGCACAAACGGAACAACAATAAACGGCGTCAGAATCGAAAAGAATAAGATGACCGAAATAAATCCCGGCGATGAAGTTGCTTTCGCCGATATGGCTTTTCTGATTGAACATGCAGATTGACAGATTATATTATCCCGTTAAAACATTGGGATACGGAAAAAGAATGGGCATCTGGACAATAGGCTGTAAAAGAAAATGCAGAAACTGTTCTAACCCTGAGCTATGGGAAGAAAATCCCGATAAGGATATTTCTGTTGAAACAATAACAGACATCATAGAAAAATATAAGGATAAAACCGACGGGGTGACTATCACAGGAGGAGAGCCTTTCCTACAACCCGAAGAACTTCTTTCTCTCGTCCAAAAAATAAGAGAAATCGGAATAACAGATATTCTTATCTATACAGGTTTTTCTTTTGAAGAACTCTGTAAAAATCCTCTGACAAAGAAAATAGTCGACCTTTCGGGTGCTGTCGTCGACGGAGAGTATATTGACGAACTCAACAAAAACCGCGGAATAAAAGGCTCAGAAAATCAACGCCTTTTTGTCATAAATAAATCGCTTTCAGAAAGATATGAAGGTTTTGAAACCGCAAGCAGGCAGAGCGAAATAATAAACAACGGCGGAAAGATATGGTCGATAGGAATACCGCTGAAAAAATAAAACCATACCCTTAAATCAAGGGTATGGTTTTTGTTATTCTTCCTCTGTTTCTGAAACAGATTTCTTATAATCCGATATTATTCTTTCGTTCATTATATCAAGCGGAAGATATCCGTTTTTAAGAACAGTTTCGTTGAAAAGTTTCTCATCAAAACCTCTGCCATAGGCCGATTTCAAGTTTTCCTTTGCAGATGTTATTTCGTGGAAACAAAGATAATCCTTCATACAGTAAAAAGGTTTCTGAACAGCAAGGTTGTAATAATATTCAGCCAGAGGAACAGAAAGGTTATGTTCTTTAAAGAAGTTGTCAACTTCTGTTTCGCCCCATCCTTCATAGTTTACACCCATATCAACCCTTGCTATAATCATAACCCAGAAAACCGAATTTGAATTCATAAGCGTCTGTGAAGGAGTGTTTCCATAGATGAGTTTATTCATTTCATACTTTGCATACATATCCCAACCGTCAGAGAAACTTTCGTTTTTAAATGATTTTCTTCTGTCATCAGAAACATAATTTTCATAAATAAAATCTCTGTAAGCACCGCCCGGGAAAAAGTCAGAAGAGATATAATCCATAGTTTCGTTTATGGGATAAACTGTGCTGATTTTAACCTTTGTGAGTTTCTTTTCATCCACCATAACGGGAAACTTTAAAATAGAAGTATATTCCGTTTCGGGAACGAATTTTTCTGAATAAGGAAAATTATTTTCAGCCTTTTTAAGATAATCGGGGAGTATTTCTTCAACCGATGAATAAGGAATTTTTATTCCGAAATTATCTTCATAGAAAGTTTCAGGAAAAGATGACGCCGTTGAGAGAAAAATCCCTTCATAATAATATAAATCGTTATCGAGATTTTTGATTATCTCATCGGTATTTATTTCTTTTCCGTAAAATGAAGAAATTTTCTGCGCATAGTATTCTTTTCCTTCTGGAAGAGTAGATAATCCCCCCGTTGTTCTTGTCGGAAGTTTTTCTGTCTCTCTTGCAAGTTTCTTGAATGATGGAACAAAAATTTCTTTCGTGAGTCTGTTGTGTTCTGAAATAAGTTCTTTTCTTTCAGCGTCTGTAATGCCAATGTTTTTGAGTTTTTTCTCAAATGCCGACATTATTCTTTCGGGATTTTCTGCTATCGATAAACAATCCGAAACAATCATTTCAGCGTCGTTTTTATGCCTTGTTATTCCTGCATCAGAACGGTTTTTCTCATAGGCGATAACGCTGTCGATAAAGTCTTTTACATCTTCATAAAGCGAAAGATATTTTTCTGCGTCACTCTTATCTTTTATCTCGAAATCACAGAGCGAGTTCACAAGAGAAATATGAACTCCGGTTTCAGAAGAAAGAATGTCGTCATATAAAGTATATTTCGCACCCGATTTTTTTATTTCATAGTCTCTTTTTAAAATGTCATATAAAAGTTTTTCATCTTCGTTAAGCGACTCATAGTCAAACTCTGAAAGAGAAGAAAGCTTATCGGAATATTCTTTCTGGATAATACTCTGAACGGGAATTTCCTGCTTTTTGAGTTCGAAAAATTCTTCTCCTGTTTCTTCGTTTGTGATTACTGTATAAAAAGAACTCTCCTGATTTTCTGTTTCGCTTTTTACAAATTCAGAAAAATCAGGTCCTTTATCCGCAGAACAGGAAGAGAGTATAAAAGCCGATAATAAAATAAATAAAACTATCTTTTTCATATAAATCTCCTGACAAAAATACTTAGTAAAGTATAACATATATTGTGCAGATTTTCAATAGACAAACCCTTGCCCGTTAAGTTAAAATAACATCAAGAGGTGAATTAAAAATGTATCTTACATTATCAGATTATATAGTTTTAGGAATTTTAGCAGCAGGAATTATTGCTGCCGTTGTAATGACTTTTGGCGGGAATAAATCAGAAACGACCCCTGAAAACAAAGAAGAAACCAAGTAATTACGCGATGTAAAAGGATTTTTACAAAGAAATCCTGCCTTTGTAAAAGCCTTTTGATAGACACTTTCTGAAAAAACCGTTATATTGATGTTGTTCTCACAGAGAGGACTAAAACAAAAAGAGGTGAAAGACAGAATGGAAATAAGCGCACTTATAAAAAAATCAAGAAATGAGTCAGGGCTTACACAAGAACAAGCGGCCGAAAGTCTTGGTGTCAGCAGACAGACTATTTCAAACTGGGAAAACGGAAAGTCCTATCCCGATATTATAAGCGTTATTAAAATGAGCGATTTATATTCCGTCAGTCTTGATTATCTCTTAAAGGAGGAAACATCATTGAACGGAACTTATAAAGAATATCTCGAAGAAAGCACAAACACAGTAAAAAGCAGGGAAAGACTTGCAAAAGTCATACTTATTATAGGAACTCTTCTGATATGGACATTGTGTGCGTTAGCACCGCTTTACATCGGAAATGTCCGCATAGCACAGATAGCCTATGATATTATCCCGATAACATTCTTCTTCTCATCTGCGATAATAGGAGCGAGGGATTATTTCGGAAAATTCAAATGGATAGCAGTTCTTGTCTTTGCATTAATGTATTTCTTTGTCGGAACAGTTGACGAATTTGAGATGAATAGCCAGGTTTACAGACAGGTTATCTGGTGGGACCCTATAAATCTTTTCATAGGTGCGTTGGTATCGATAGCGGGTATTACGATAGGAACACTTATCAGAAAAAAGAAGATAGCGTAAATAAAAATGGTATCGAGTTTTTGCTCGATACCATTTATTTTTAGTCTGAAATAACTCTGTTTCTTCCGCCTTCTTTTGCTTTATAAAGTCTTTCGTCGGCTATCTTTATATTTTCTTCAATAGGATTATCCATATTAAGAACAGTGAGCCCGAAACTCATAGTAACCTTTATATTAAGGTCTTCAAAATGACAAACAGACTCCATAACAGAAGTTCTCAGTCTTTCGGCAATATCAATAGCCTGTTCCTTGTTTGTATCGGGAAGAACAACTAAAAATTCTTCTCCGCCCCAACGATAAATTCCATCGCCCGGTCTTGCATTGCTTCTGAACATTGATGCAACATGACGAAGAACAGCATCTCCTGCATTATGACCGTATGTATCGTTTACTTTCTTGAAAAAGTCGATATCGCATATAATGAGTGATACATTTCTGTCAGCACTTGTGTCTTTAAGGATTTCTTCATAGACTTTTGTATAATCACTGTAAAATCCTGCTCTGTTTTTAAGCTCTGTGAGTTTGTCGTGTAATGAATCTTCAAGGAAACTGTCTGATTCAAGTGTTATTCCGCAGATGAATGCAGCGAGCGAAAGTCTTTTAACATCTTCTTCGATATCAAAACCTTCACCTGAGAGCTTGTTTATCGCCTGATAAGCACCGATAAATTCGCCCTTGCAGTTTGAAATAGGCATTACAAGGATAGAGTTTGTAACATATCCTGTTTTCTTGTCAACCGATGAATTGAAATCGGGGCAATTATAAGGGTCGTTTGTAACGATAGCACGTTTTTCCATAAGCGCCTTGCCTACAAGCCCTGTTCCTTCGGGGATAGTTATTCTGCCTTCGCCGACAGCAGCGGTTGTCCATAAAGTATGATTTCTCTTATCCCATTTCCAGAAACTTGCTCTGTCAGCATCAACAAGAGTTCTGCCAAGGTCTGTCAGAAGACGATAAATCTCAGCGTGGTCGTCTGAAGCGTCGTTGTCAGGCTTTGACATTTCTTTATAAAGGCTTTGTGTTATGGCAAAAAAATTGTCAAGAATAGCATCTGATGAGTGCTTGTTTTCCATATGTATCCCTCACATAATATTTTGATTTTAAATATTATATCATGTATTCAATAATTTGTAAACAGAAATTTAAAAAAATTTAACATTTTTAATAAATTGTAAACAAAATTTTAAAAAATATAGTGACAAGGCCGAAAAAATATGTTATAATTTCTTGGTAAGTAAAAAAATGCAATAAAAGAGGAGCGTTTCTGATGAAGAAAAAATCTGCGATGGTATATATTTCAGGATTTGTTATTGCTTTTGCCGTAACTTTCCTTTTCGGATTTTCGGATATCCTCTATTCTTTCGATTCGCTTCTTCGCGATAAACTTTATCAGCAACCGCGCGGAATAAATAACAAGATAAAGATAGTAGCGATAGACGACAGAACATTGCAGGAACTCGGCCCTTTAAACACATGGGACAGAACAATCTATGCTGATGTAATAAATGCTCTGGGTGATTATCCCGCCGTTATCGGCGTTGATGTAATGATATTCGGCGAAACTGATGAGGCTTCCGACAACGCACTCAAAGAAGCTTGCGAAAACAGCGGAAAAGTCGTTGCGGGTTCTTACATAAATTATACAAGTGTCTATAAAACAACAGAAGACGGAAAGCCTTATATCGACCATTTCAATATAGCTGAAATAGAACAGCCCATTATAGAAGATTATGCGATAACGGGTTTTGTCAATTCAACCGCCGATGAAGACGGCATTGTCCGTTCAGCATTTGTAACAACAGATTTTGAAGGGAAAACCTACGGCAGTTTTGCACACGAAATATATTCTCTCTATTGTAAGAATACAGGGGAAGTAGCAAACACTCCCAGACTTGATAAAAACGGCAGAATGTGGATAAACTATGCAGGACGCCCTTATGATTACGAACACATTTCTCTTTGTGATGTTGTTTCAGGAAAAGTAGACCCTAAAATCTTCACAGATTGTATCGTTATGGTTGGCGCCTATGCAACAGGCCTTCAGGACCAGTTTTCTGTTCCTAACAGCGCAGACCAGATGTTCGGCGTTGAAATCCATGCGAATATAGTTCAGGCTTTGCTTGACGGAAAATGTCCCGTTCCCGCAAACCGATTTCTTTCTGCTGTTTTAAGCGGACTTATAGCGGGCGTTGTTTACTTTATCTCAAGAAAATACAGACTTTCGGTTTCATCGGCAGTTGCGTTTGTAGCAGTAGCAGGAAGTATAGCTGGGGGAGTAGCCTGCAATAATTTCGGAACATCCTTCCCCATTCTCTATGCACCCTTATTCTCTGTTATCTATTACCTTATAAATATAATAAGAAGATATCTTGAAGCATCTGCCGAAAAGAAAAAGATAACAGCGGCATTCAAAAAATATGTTGCCCCTCAGGTTGTTGAAGAAATCGCAAAAACAGGCAACTATCATATTAAACTCGGCGGAGAAAACAGAGATATTGCTGTTCTCTTTGTTGACATCAGAGGGTTTACACCTATGTCAGAAAGTTTGGAGCCCGAACAGGTTGTCGATATTCTGAATAGTTACTTGAATCTCACAACAAACTCGATTTTTGATAACGGCGGAACACTCGATAAATTCATAGGCGATGCTACAATGGCAGTTTTCAACGCACCTTTCGACCTTGACGATTATGTTTTCAGAGCGGTAAAAACCGCAAAGGCGATAGTTGACGGCGGAAACGCAATCGAAAGTCAGTTCCTTGAAAAATACGGAAAATCCGTAAGCTTCGGTGTCGGTGTAAACTGTGGTCCTGCCGTTGTAGGAAACATCGGCTGTGATTTCAGAATGGACTATACCGCCATAGGCGATACAGTAAATACCGCCGCAAGACTTGAATCAAACGCAAAACGCGGTCAGGTGCTTATAAGCGAATATGTCTATGAAAAGGTAAAGGACAGAATAACTGTCGAAGAAATAGGCGAAATTCCACTCAAGGGAAAATCAAAGGGAGTATTTGTTTACTCTCTCGTAGATATAAATGAAGAAGAAAAGTCAGATAAGGAGGTCTGATATGCAGAATTTCCTCATAATTCCTAAAATAAATAATCTCAATGAAAGCCTGAAACTCGCAGAAGAGTATGGCTTCGGCTTTGAATATAACGATTTTTTCATTCCCGACACAATGGATGATAAGGGCAAGAAAAAAGAAATAATATCAATATATAAATCTGTAAAACTTCCTTCATATAATACAATGCACGGCGCTTTTTTTGATGTCATTGTTTTCAGTGAGGATAAGAAAATCCGTGATGTTGCGGATTACAGAATAAGAGAAAGTATTGAAACAGCACTTGAAATCGGCGCTAAAGGAGTGGTTTTTCATACAAATCACACCCCTATGCTTAAATCCGATTTCTATCTTAACGGCTGGCTCGATAAAAACACAGAATATTTTTCAGGCATATGCGATGAATATAAAAATATCGATATCTATCTCGAAAATATGTTTGATGATACACCCGTGATGCTGAAAAAACTTTCCGAAAACCTTTCGGATAAGAATAATTTCGGTGTATGCCTTGATTATGCACACGCGAATGTTTTCGGTATTGACGCGGATGATTTTGTGAAAGAACTTTCGCCGTTCACAAAGCATCTTCATATCAACGATAACGACCTTAAAGACGACCTTCATCTTGCTGTCGGCGACGGAAAGATTGATTGGAATATCTTTAAGAAACACTTTGAAGAAGATTTTAAATATGCAAAAAGTATTCTTATAGAAACATCGGATATAGATTCACAGAGAAAATCTGCGGAATGCCTTAAAACTATCGGCATATTGAAGTAAGGAGGAATTTTCTTGGCTATTAAAGAAGTTTTATCGGCTATGACCTTAAAAGCAAAGATATTTGCAGTATCAGCGGCAGTCCTTGTGGTAGGAACTGTCGGAACGATAATAGGTATTGCCGTTGCTAAGGAAGACGAATACCGCGTTGTCAAGGTTTTTGAAATGACAGGCGAAGCGGTAGTTCAGAGAGAGGGCACAGGTGAACTTTCGGCCTATGTAGGAATGAACCTCGAAAACGGCGATATTCTGACAGTAGGCGAAGACAGTACACTCCGTATTTCAATGGATAACGACAAATATGTTCTTCTCGACAGCGGAACTGTTCTTAAACTCAACGCAACAGGAACATCGTCAGACAGTAAGACGAAAAT
>JAFXHL010000080.1 GCA_017536405.1 Oscillospiraceae bacterium | reverse complement strand
TAGATATGCACAAGCGGTATCTAACTCTTCTTTAGATAAATAATAACTGCAAGTGCCATATAGCGGTTTTCTGCGCAGCACTTCAACATCCGAGAGAGATAATGTATTGAGTGGCTTCATATTAATCGCCTCCTTTCTGAAATATTATACCCCATCTTTTATTAACTGTCAAGCACAAATTTTTAATAATTGATTATTATATTGCTTCTAAATTAGCATATTTCTTGCGGGTTGTCAAGCGGTAGCGGTAAAAAATTATAAATAATTTTGAAAAAAGTATTGACAAAAGCTGATAGGCGTGGTATATTATATACAGAGCTTACAACTCAATAAATAAACAGGAGGATTTTATATATGTATACTTATAGTGTAAAAATGGAGCCACAACGCATTGATATCAAAATTGATTTTTCTTGCTATCAGGCCATTATTGAAGATTCTGTCAAAGATTTCAACGAAACCCCTAAAAAGAATGTCAAGATAATTTCTGATATGGTTATTACCACCTCGTATCTGACGCTGACTCTTACTTCAGAAGCCCCTCTCGAATCTGTGGGAAGAGCTTTGCGTAGTTTTACAGCTATTATTCTCGAAAAAGAGAAAGAACTTATTTCTTTCTGTACCCCGGGAGGTTCACTCTTCAGATATACCTTAATCAAAGAAGAAAATGAAATCTTCAAAGAAGATTCTGCTGAAAAAATCTCTGACGCCCAGCTTATCAATGCTCTTGTTGATTATGTCTGTGCTAACAGGGATACAAATTCAACTGTTTATAAGAAAAAGAGAATGGCTATCGAAGAAATGAAGAAAATTGCCAAAGAAGCGGGAATTGCGGGAATTATAAAATAGAGGTGTTTAATGGCTAGAATTTATGAGGTTTTTGCAATTGTAAAACCTGATTTAAAAAAATGAGGATTTGGAATTCATTAACAACATTATAGAGGAAACGGAACTGAGAAGATATCTTCAGCGCATAGCAGACTACACGGAATTTGATGCCTGGTATTTCGGGCATTTCCATGAAGATTCAGAAGTAGAAGATATGTTTTATTGCTTGTATGATGATGTTGTAGAGATTTAGCAGAACAGAAGAAATGAAAACTTAAGAAGGAATAACAGGAGGAAACAAGTATGACAGATGATTTTATAATTAAAAACGGAGTTTTAGAAAAATACACAGGAAACGAAACCAAGGTACTAATCCCCGATTCAGTTAAAAAGATTGGTAGATGCGCGTTCTTTTGTTGCGAATCTTTAAAAGAGATAACAATCCCTGATTCTGTTACAGTGATTTACGATGAGACATTCATGGGTTGCAGATCTTTAAAAGAAATAACAATCCCTGATTCTGTTACAGTGATTGGTGCTAGGGTATTCATGTATTGCAGATCTTTAAAAGAGATAACAATTCCTGATTCTGTTACAGAGATTGGTGGGTATGCGTTTTCTTATTGCAAATCTTTAAAAGAAATAACAATTCCCGATTCTGTTACAGAGATTGGCGAAGTGGCATTCTATGGTTGCGAATCTTTAAAAGAAATAACAATCCCTGATTCTGTTATAGGTATTGGTGAGTGCGCGTTCGAAGGTTGCGAAGACCTTGTTATCAAAGCACCTGAAAATTCTTATGCACAAAAGTATGCAGAAGAAAATAACATAAAATCTGAGACTGTATAAAAACATCCCCTCTCCACATCGGAGAGGGGATGTTTGCAAATATTACTGCGGTTCCCAGGTGCCCTGCTGTCTGATACCTGTTTTTGTTGCCTCTGTTTCGATTAAGTCGAGTTCTTCTTTTGTAAGAGAAATCTCCATAGAAGAGGCGAGTTTTTCTGCGTGGGAAGGTTTTGTAATTCCTATAATGGGAACAGTTCTCTTGCTTATTGCCCATAGAATAGGTATCTGTGAAGAGTCAATTCCGTATTTATCGGCAATATCTTTCATAACGCTAAGGAGCGTTTCTATTTTTCTGAATTTGCTTTTCGGGAAAGCAAAGTTTCTCGAAGAGAAAAACGGGAAGTGGTTTTCAGCGCTGTATTTTCCCGAAAGTGCACCCTGCTCTAAAACCATATAGGCATAGTATTTTATTCCGTTTGCGTTGCAGTAATCGATAATCGGTTGCTGGTCGTTTCTTAAAAGGCTGAAATGGTTTTGTATCGCACCGAGTTTCAGATCTTCTTTTCCGAGGATTTCTTCGGCAGTTTTAATATCATCGAGCGAGGCATTCGATACCCCTATGCTTTTTATTTTTCCTTCTTTTATAAGAGGAATTGCCTCAGAAAGATTTTCTTTGAGGCTGTTGGGGATATGTATCCAGAAAAGGTCAACGCTTTCTCTTCCGAGGCGTTTCATACTTTCCTCAAAAGATTTGGTGAGAGCTCCTTTCTTGTATTTTTTTGAGGGAGCGAATTTTGTAGAAAGAAATATATCATCGTGGCCTTTGATAAAAGAACCTAAAAGGGTTTCACATGTTCCCATTCCGTAAACGGCAGCTGTATCCCAGTTGAGAAAACCCTGATTTATAGCAGTTTCAAAGGATTTTTTCAAGGTTTCGGGGTCCTGCTTTTTTCCGAAAATCATTGAAGAACCGTTTATGCCCGTTCCCCACGCCCATGTTCCTATCATTATTTCTTTCATTGCTTTTTACTTCCTTTATCTATAATTTTTCTTATCAGCAGAGTAATAAGTATTGCTACCGATGTTACAAACAGTCCGACAAGGATAGTGCCGATAGCGTTAAGGTCGGGTTCTTTTCCTGTGGCAGTTAAAACGGCTACTGTCCAGGCGATTAAAAGCCACTGTATTATATAAATCATATTAAGGTTTTTACTACAGAAACTTATGAAAACACCGAACTTTGTCTGACTTGTTTTCTTAAACAGAAAATAACTTATACCGAGCGATAAAACAACAAACGGAATTATGAAGATTACACCTATAAAGTTCTGATGATAATATGAATTATCACAGAGTGCATAAATAAGGCGTATATCATAACCTATAAACAAGAGGCAGGAAATCATCGCAACCGATACCACGCTACCTGCTATGATAAGTATACGATAAAACTTTTCCTTGTTCAACACTTTCTGAAGATATTCCCCGAATAAAATGCCAAGAAAGGGATAAAGACACCACAACGAAAGGGGAAAGGCTACTTTTTCTCCTGTAGGGAACAAAAGTCCCAAAAGATTACCCGTTATTACAGAAGAAAATGTCAGACGCGAAAACCACATACCTATAGCCTGAAAAAGTATTCCTATAACAAGCATTGTTTTTGAATTGATTTTCGCTTTCTTCATAAGACCTGCTGCTAAAAATGTCATTCCCGCAAAATGAAGAATGTCGATATTGAGAAAACCGTCTGCTATATATTCAAAACTATAATCCATTTTAAGAATAAGATTCCCCAAAATCTCAAGCAATGATTCTCTGAAAAAATTAAGCAGAAATCCCATAGCGAGAAGTTTAAATCCTCTCTTTATAAAATCCTTAGGGGAACTATGACGGGTGAATACCATTCCTGCTCCCATAGCAAACATAAATACGGGCGCTGCCATAGGTCCGCCAAGAAACTCTATTGCATTACGGAAAAATCCCGTCGGAAGATAGTTGTGGTAATCATAAGAACTCAACTGTTCATAGGTATGTATGCATACCATAAATATAACGGCAAAGAATTTTACGCAGTCAATCTCATATTGTCTGCCTGTGTTGACGCGTTCTGATGAAATGTAGGTTTCTGTTTTCATAACTGCCTCTCCTTATTAGCGAACATTTAGTCGCTTTTGGTCTTTTTAAAAAAGAGATAATTAAATCTCTTTTTTATCACTATTCACTTCTGAGGGTTGAAAAAGCAAGTACACCTCTTAAATGATATCTTAAAAGGGAATTTATCTGCTTTTTCGTGTTTTCATCTGATGTATGATTTATGAGGATATTTTCAATCCCCGACATAAGCATTTTCACAAGAGTTTCGGCAAAACCCTCTGCAGTTCTTTCGGGGTCGAAAGCGAGAAAATTCTTCATAAGATTTTTTTCGACCGATTCTTTAAAGCGGGTTGCATCTTCGGGTGCATCGGGACCGATAATAATCATAAGTTCTTTTCTATACTTAAATATAACGGGCGAAAGAATATCCGTCATCTTATCTGCGATTTTATCGTTTGAATATATGAGAAGTTCTGTTCCTGTTATAACATTCATAACTTTCATTATTTCCATAGAAGGAACAGCGAGAAGTTCACGGCATATATCTTCTTTAGAAGGAAAATAACGATAAAGGTTGCTTTTGCTTATCTCACAACGGGTTGCTACAGAACTCATAGTGGCGTTGCGATAACCCTTTGAGCTGAATTCTTCTAAAGCCGATTCCAATATTTTAGCACGGATATGGTCTTTTTGTATCTGCATATTTACTCCTCTGTCATTAGCGAATTATCGTTCGCTTTTAATGATACCATCATATCCTGTCTTTGTCAATAGTGTTTTATAGAATTTTAAAAAGGTTATAAAAACGGAAGTATCTTTAAAAAGACACTTCCGTTTATTTTACATAGAACACATTAAATCATAAAGACCGGGGATTGCCGAGGTAAGAACTATCTGAACAACCGTTGCTATGTCGATAACAGCGTGGCCTATCATAATCGGCAGGGGAGTTTCTTCTTTTAATAAAATTCAACTGTAACTTTAAGGTCTTTAACGCCCTGATTTACTTCATAAACAAGGTTTGATATTGCGATTTCGGCAGATTCTTCTGCGATTTCATAATAGTCGGTATTTGTCGAAAATTCTTCTTTTATAACATTCGCACCCTTTACCTTTGCTTCTTCATAAAGTCTGCTTCCCTTCGCAACACTTCCGTTTTTAAGGATTGAATCATCGACAAAGAATTTGTTTTCGACAACAGAATCCGTAATGGCAAGTTCGGGTTTGGGAACTCTTACAGATACTGTGCTGTGTCTGTTGTCTATAATGTATTCAGCGGCTTCCATATTAACGGTATATATTCCTTTGCCTTTAACCTCAAACCAGGCAGTTATTTTTTCATCGGGTTCATCACAGTTTATATACTCTGTATTTATAACCTCTAAAACCTGTAACCTGTTATCCGTTTTTATAGATGTTATATCTATGTCGACTCTGTTGCTTACATGGTGATTGTTTTCGCCGAGTTCCATAAAGGTTTCCTTGAAATCTTCATAGGTCTTTTCCTTTTCAAAAAGGAATGTTTCTTCGCTTGACTTTATAGCAGAATTAAGTGCGACAGAGCCTGAGGTTATAAAGAGAATAAAACTTGCAACAAGGGCGATGACTGCGACAATAAAGATAATCATTCTTATTATTACTTTTTTGGAATCAGTAGTAACAATTTCTTTTTTATCAGACATTATTCATCCCCCTTTTCTTCTATAAATGTAACATCTATGGTTTTTCCCGTTGTGTTTACGGAATTTAACATTTCAGTAACCTGCGCTAAAGCACGTTCCTTTGCCTGATTATGAAGGTCGGAATTTTTCTTTACCTTTTCGTTTATCTTTTCACGCATTTCCTTTTCTGAATTTTCAGCACCTTTAAGTCCGTTTTCGGTTGTTCCGTTGAAAAGAGTTCTTTCGTATGTTCCGATAACCTCTGATGTTGCGTTGTCGATATAAACCTCACATTCAGGCTCGGGGATTTTTACATTTATCGTTGTGAGATTTTCTTTTATATGCATCTTGGTAAGGTCAACTGTGAAGACAGCCTGTCCTTCCTGAACTGTTAATGATGCGTATGCGAGTTTGTCTTTTGAGAAAGGATTGGTGCTGTTCTGCTTATGAAAATTCTCTACCTTAACGCCTGCAACAAGAACCTGAAGTTTTGATATTTTTCTTATCTCACTTGCAAATTCTGCCTCTGTATCCTTAGCGCCAAGACCTTCTTCTTTTCCTGCCTCATAGTTTTCAGAAGCATCTTTTATTCCCTCAAAAGACCCCACTGCTTTTCCCATTCCGACAGCAAGGGCGTCGCCTGCAACTTCGCCTGATTTTTTGGCACATACAAAAACCACTACCGAAATCACAAGAAGAATTACTGCTATAAGGGCAACGATTTTCTCCCAGTGATTCTGAAAGAAAGTAACTACTTTTTTCATAATATCCTACCCCTTTCTTTCGACCTTTATATAATCTTCTGCCGAGATAGTCTTGCCGTGAAGCGCGTCTGTAATTTCGATTTCTTCCGTCGCTGTGTATATAAAAGGAAGCTTGCCTGCGATTTTATATCCTTCCTTGTCTTTCAGTTCACACTTCACAGTGAGTTTCTGTTCTTCTCTAAGGTCGACAGTTCCACCGATTGCTTTTTTGTCAAGATAAAAGGTGTATTTTGCGATGTCGCTTTCCGTGTCTTTAAAGGTAACCTTTATAAACTTCTTGATTTCGTGGCTGTTTTTAATTTCAAAGATGTCTGTTTTATAGTCGGAATATTTCATTTCCTTTTCAAACATATTGTCCTTGATGTTGTTTCCCGTTATGTAATAATTCTTATCGGGGATGATTTTTACAATAACGATAGCACCACCGTCAATGAAATCTCCCGATTTCAGTTCATAGCCGTTGTCTTTGAGAGAAACGCTTACTTTTGCATTTTTGAAACTGTCCTGATGGCTCAGGAACTTTTCAACCTTTTCGCCCGATTCCTTTGAAACATAGATGTTTATTGTTTCATCGTCGGTTTCAGAAAGGTTAAGTGTGTATCTCGATATGCCACCGTCAAGCTTTTCGGGAGCGCTCACTTCGAACTGCGTGCAGTAGAGTTTGTAGCCGTTTTTGATGTCTATAACGATGTTGTCATTATGTCTTACCTGAGGGATTTTTTCGGTGTTAGCCTTTTCTTTTGAATTCACCTGTATTTTTGAAATCCCCTTATTATCGCCACCTATGAGAATATCCATAAACTTTCTGAGTTCTACAGAATACTCGGATGTCTTGTCGCTGAGTGTTTTCTGGGGGAATGTAACTACTCCTTTGAGTTTCTCGACATCAGGAACTTCGGGAGAAGTCTTTACAACATAATAATCCTTTTCTTCATAGAAGAATGAAATGTCGAGAGTTTCGGTAGGGTCGATTTTCATTTCAGAAGCAGAATATTCTTCACCGTTCACAGTCCATTTTCCCGAAACCTGTCTGTTTGTAGAAATATCCTTGGCAGAGAATTTAAGTTGACTTTCAATATATTCCCCGACGGGTTCTATGATGATGTCGTTTCCTTTAAAATCCGAAGGTATTGTAAATACTGTTTTTCTGTCGTCGCTGTTTGTTGCGATAAGAATTTTCTCTCCGTCTTTCCATTCGTAAATTCTGTATTCAGAAAATCCGAATACACCCGAAAGGTCTGATTTGACAACGGGCTCAGATGCGTATACCGAATCTCCCGCTGAAAGCATAATGTCTTCATCAGGAGAAAGGGGAATGGTCATATCCGCGTCTTTGAAATAAGAAATATCAAGGAATGTGTTTTCTGAAAGTGTAACAGAAATGTTTTCTGCCTTGTTGTCAGACATAGCGGAAACGATTTCGCTGTCAAGATAATATCCGTCGCTGTCAAGCTGTCCGTTTTCTTTAAGTTCGAGGTATTTGAGATAGGCTTCGTCGCCCGATTCGAGAAGATATTTCTCTAACTTTTCTTCGGCAGAGGCGCACCCCGTCAGAAGAAAGAGAGAAACTATCCCCATAGCAATAAGTTTCAAATGTTTCATAAAAATTCCCCCTTTTACACAGGATAAATTTTTCAGAAATCTGTCATTTTAACCCTTCATAATAATTATAACATATCTTGTATAAATTTGGATATAAAACCCGAAATTTGCCAAACAATTATTATCCCCCTTTTTTGTGCAGGATAGATAAGGGGAGCGGGTTGCTTTTCTATCTGTAAAGTGTTATACTGTAGAAAAACAGCAAGGAGGATGTGTGAGATTAAGTAAAAGAGAGATTAAATAGAGAACAGATTTAAAGTAGAGGAGAAAAAGTTATGTGGAAGAATACAAGTAAAAAAGCACCTATAGCTGTTTTTTTAGGATGGATATTATTTTTGAGCTTATTTGTCACGGGAGTATTGCTTCTTTTAGAACCATATTCCGTATCATATATGGAGAACGGAG
>JAFXHL010000079.1 GCA_017536405.1 Oscillospiraceae bacterium | reverse complement strand
TTTATCAGTTTTTCTTTTTCTATAAATTCAGCAAAATATCCCTTAAAAATTGCCTTTTGTTTATATATTTTGCTGTCAGCCTGCATAAAAATCCTCTTTCAAGAATAAATTTCATGAGGACACAATCTATTTTCCCCGAAAGGAGAGGTTTTATGCTGGCTCTGATATCGTCTTCTGTCTGGAACTTTATGCTTTTTCCCGTTATTTTATCAGGTGTTTTTCTTTCTTTCCGTTTCGGATTTTTTCAGCTCCGCCCGAAAACGATTTTAAAATTCACAAAAGAATCGCTAAAAGATAAAAATCTCAGAAGAACAACCTTTACAACCCTTGCCGCAACAATGGGAACGGGTAACATAACGGGAGTCGCGGCGGCTCTGTCCGTCGGCGGAGCGGGGGCTTTATTCTGGATGTGGGTTTCCTCTTTTTTCGGAATGGGGCTTGCCTTTGCCGAAAATTTTATTGCAATCCGCCGTGGAAACGCGATGAAAATTCTGTCGGAAAGTGTAAAGTTAAAACCCTTGTCATATATTTTTGCGGTTTTCTGCGTTCTCTCATCCTTCGGGATAGGAAATATGGCTCAATCCGCCTCGGGAGTTTCTGCGATATCGGGAACATTCTCTTTAAACCCCCTTATTATCGCGTCTTTAACGGCGATAGTCTGTTTTTTAGTTATCATCGGGGGAATGAAATCCGTCGGGAGCGTTGCCGAAAAGTTAGTTCCGATTTTATCCTCTCTGTATATTTTTATGTCAATATTAGTAATTGTAAAGAATTTCAGGGCAATTCCCGATGTTTTTATAGACATTTTTTCATCGGCATTAGGGCTTCGCGAGGCAGTCGGCGGAATGGTCGGAGTGTCGGTAAAAACGGCGGTTGTGACAGGTCTTTCGAGGGGAGTTTTTTCAAACGAGGCAGGAATGGGCAGTATGGGGATGGTTCATTCCGCCTCGGGCGATACTAACCCTTTCCGTCAGGGAGCTATGGGGATAGCCGAGGTTTTTATTGACACCGTTCTTTGTTGTTCTCTTACCGCTTTCGCTATTCTCACAACCTCTTCTGACTATATCGGCAGAAATCCCACAGACCTTGTAATATCGGCATTTTCTTCGGTTTTAGGGAAAAGTTCGGGCGGATTTATCGCGGTCGGCATCTATCTTTTTGCGATAGCAACCATCATCGGCTGGGAAGTTATCGGTGAAACGGCGTTTGTTTTTCTTTTCGGGGAGCGTTCTAAAATATACTATAAGTATATTTATATAGTTTTTATACTGATTGGTGCGACAATAAGCCTTGAAAACGTCTTTTACATAGCGGATATTTTCAATGCGCTGATGGCTGTTCCGAACATTGTAGCGTTGTGCGTGACCGGCGGGGAGCCCCCGCTGGCATATCGTCACGAAGTTTATCAGGAAAATAAAAAGGTGGCTCGGAAATGACAAAAGGGTATCAGATTTATTTCTGATACCCTTATTTTTTTTAAATATAATCTTCTTTTTCGGCATAATCGAACCAGTTATGGATATAATCGAAATCTGTAATTTTCATATCGAGAAGTTGCGAAGCGACAGTGAATGCGATTTTCGGATTTTCGATTGCTATCAAAACATAGGCGTTGTCGATTTTTAAAATCTCATCGGGAGAGATACAGGTAAGTCCTCCAAAGATTTTCTTTCCCCATTTTGAAGAATTGTTATCGGAAACATATCTTACTGTCGCAAAATTTCTTATCCTGTCAAGATTATCGTTAAGACACTGCCCTGCGCCGAAGATGACAATTTCTTTCTTTTTCTCTTTAAGACGGGAGGGTTTTTGTTTTTTGAAACCCATAGGGTTTTTCTCAACACAGATTTTATAGAGTTCATCTAAAGAAAACTCATCAATCTTTTCAAGAAGTTGCTGTCTTTCTTTGGGCTTTTTAACTGTTGTATAATAGATCGGATTATATTTTGTTATATCATTAAGACTTTCTTCTTTACAGAATATCTTTTCTTTTACAGATGAAAAAAGTTCTTCGCCCTTTGGGGTATTTATAATAACAGCAGATGTTCCATACTTATTGCAGGCATCAGGGTCAATATCTGATATTCCCCAGAAATCAGCGATAGTTATATCGCTTTTTCTTTTGCCTCTGTATTTACAGTTATAGCAGGATTCGCAAAGAAGATAATCATTAAGAAAAATTTTCATATAGATATCATCTGACCATTTTGCGAAATATTCCATACCGTTTTCAAACTCAATACTTATGCCCTGTTTATTCCAACTATATTTTTTATTTCTGAAGGAAATATCCTTTATCTCTGAATTATATTCCTTTTTCTTTTCAGAAAGATATTTTCTCCATACAGAAGGAAGGACTGTTCCGTGACAGATAAGGTCTTGTGTGTATAAAAGCGAGGTATCAGTATTCTTTGCCGAAAGATATGATAAAAGCCCCTCAATCTGACAGGATGTTCCTGTGAAAAGAACTGTTCTTTCTGAATCGAGATAAGAGGCTACTTCCTCAAAACAGTTTTCAATGCGACTTCTTACATATTTTGAGCGTCGGAGTTTATCAAGGTCATCTTTTGTTTCAATAGCCTTATGGTGAACTTCAAAGTTTTCATCGAATGCCGCGCCGAAAATCACCCCGCCTTTTTCTAAAATACTTTCGGATAGAACAGAAAACATACCGCCCGAAGCGCTTTTCATAACAAGCTCTTCATCAAGAGAATATGCGGCGTATGCTTTTGGTGACTCTTTCTTTAAAATAGGGCAGACCTTTCTGCATAATCCACAGTCAATACATTTTTCTTTGTCGATAACAGCGGTGATGTTATCATCCTCTTTAAAACTTATGCAGTCTTTCGGGCAGATACTTTTACAGGCACCGCAACCACTGCATAATCCTTTATCAGAAATAACCATCTTTCTCACCATCCTTAAACTGA
Source organism: Oscillospiraceae bacterium (assembly GCA_017536405.1). Taxonomy (GTDB): domain Bacteria; phylum Bacillota; class Clostridia; order Oscillospirales; family Ruminococcaceae; genus RGIG4131. Next base: position 19,579 of record JAFXHL010000079.1, on the reverse strand, counting down.
AAATCCTCTCCCCTTCGGGAGAGGATTTTTTTATAATTTCAGGTCACTCACCGAAAACGAGTTTTTCAAAATCTGCCTGAGGGACAGGTCTTGAATAATAGAAGCCCTGCGCCGTTTCACATCCTGCTGCGAGGAGGAACTGCGCCTGTTCGTGATTTTCTACGCCCTCTGCGATAACGCCCATATCAAGCTGATTTACCATAAGGATTGTTCCCGCAACGACAGTCTTGCCCTTCGCGGCGTTTGTTGACTGTGTTTCATTTAAAAATTCCTTATCAATCTTAACCTCGTTAAGAGGCATATCTTTAAGCATATTGAGCGATGAAAATCCCGAGCCGAAATCGTCCATCGAAATATTGAAGCCCTCGTTTTTAAGCTCGTTCATCATTTTAAGCATTTCTTCCGCGTTTTCAACGAGAAGACTTTCTGTAAATTCGAGAATGAGCATCTTAGGGTCGATATTGTATTTAGCAACAAGATTCTTTATCTTTGTTGTAAAGTTGGGGTCGAAGATATGAAGCCTTGAAACATTGACGGAAACGGGAACAATTTCATATCCCTTATCGCGCCATAAAGCCATCTTTCTGCATACATCCTCCCAGATATATTCATCGACATTGATGATGAATCCGTTTCTTTCAAAGAGAGGAATGAATGAGCCGGGCGGAATAATTCCCCTTTCGGGATGAATCCATCTTACAAGTGCTTCTGCGCCGACAACCTTTCCTGTCGAGATATTGTATTTCGGCTGATAATAAGGAACAAACTGACCGCTTTCGAGCGCACCGTGCATATCCTTTTCAATCATCTGTTCGTTTATCAGTGTATCTCTTAAATTGTTGTCGAAATAAGCAAATACAGGAGAAACTCTGTCCTTGACTGTTTTAAGCGCAAGGTTTGCTCTGTCGAACATAATTGTCGCAGGGATGTTTACAGAGTTTTCGTCTGTTACATAAACACCGAAATGTGCTGAAAGACCTAAGTCAACGGGATAATCTTTGAGTGAAGCCATAATCATATTTATGACTGTCGAAACATTTGTGCCGTCGACATAGGGCATACATACACAGAAAATATCAGAGGTTATTCTTCCGACAGGATATTTATCATCGGGAACAACATCACGCAGTGAGTTTGCGATGAATGAAAGAACCTTGTCGCCCTCTTTCCAGCCGTAAAGGTCGTTTATCATCTTGAAATTGTCGATATCCATTCTGATGATAGCGAATTTCTGTTCTCTGTTTTCCTTTATGAGAGTTTCTATCTTTTCATAGATAGAGTTATCCTGTTCGCCTATTGTCTGGAAATTTCCTATGATTTTAAGAGGCTTCTTGTCATTGTCATAAATGGTGCTTGCAGTAAGCTCAACCCATTCATAACCGCTGTAACCGAAACGCTGTGCGTTTCTTCTGATTTTTACATTCCTGTCGATTTCGCCCTTGAAGAATTTTATAAGAATAGCTCTGTCAGCAGGGTGTGTATCGCTATCGAGTATTCCCGAACCGATATAGTTTTCGATGATAGTAACATTTTCGCCCTTGTCGTTTTCTTCTCTTCCGAAATAGAAGAGTTTGTCGGACTGAATGTTATATTCAAACATAAGGGTCTTTGAATTCTTGTATGCTATGCGGTAGCGTTCCTTTTCTTCGGTGAGCTGTGCTTCAAGGTTTTTCATATCGGTGATATCATGCTGAACGATAAGATAAACGGGATTTCCGTTTTCAAAGCCCATGCATGAGCCCTGAAGTCTTATCCATGCCATTTCACCGTCTGCCCTGATTGTTCTGTATTCAAAAGAAACAGGCATACCGCTACGGAGCATATTGAAATTTTCGTTGACTCTGTCAGCAATCTCATTATTGAAATGCGTTACATAATAAACGCCTTCTTTTTCATACATTTCTTTCGTTGTTCCGAAAAATTCATAGAACTTTGAGTTTGCTTCGAGAAGCCTCGGCCCTGTCTTTTCGATAACATATTTAGCCATAAAGCCCGGCATATTTTCGAGGATATATTCGTTTTCCGTGCGGAGCTGATGGCGTTCTGTTATGTTTTCGACTTCAACTAAAACAGTAACTTTTCCGTTTCTGCTCTGCGTTGCGGGTTTTATGTTTGCATAAATCCACTGAGTAGGCGTTCCGTCAGAGGTTTTCGCCCTCGATTCCATCTTAACGGATTTCTTGTATTTTACAACATCATAGAAAACATTCTTTACATACTCTACATCATCCGCAACGGCAATGGAAATAGGCTCGAAACTTTCTTTTCTGTAATCTTTTTCGGGGATGCCGAAAATCTTTACAGCCGATGGGTTTGCATACATAACACGCATCTTCATCGTGTTTTCGTCAACCTCTAAAATGGCAATGGCTGTCATCATAGCGTTGCAGACATTTTCCAAAAGGTGCATCTTTCTGCTTGCAAGCTGTTCGTTGATAACCGATGTTGTTATGTCTGTGTGAACACAATAGAAATGATATTCACCCGATTTTTCATCTTTAAAAACAGAAACCGATGTCTTGAAGAAAAGCCTGTATCCTTCTTTTCTTGTGACCTTAAAATTCATATAGAAATTCGAGATGTTGTTCTTTATGCAGTAGTCAAGCTCTTTTCTGAACTGCTTTAAATCTTCGGGGTCGACTATCGTTTCAACCGATGAATTGAGTTCGTTTCCGAATTCTTCTTCTGTATAGCCTATCATGAAGAAGAAATATTCGTTTCCGTAGTAGCAGGTGAATTTATCATCGAGGATATGCTTTGTTACACCCGCCTGAATTGTTTTTGTGAATATTTCATAATCGAAATTATTCTGTTCAAAGAGTTTCAAACGCTCAAAAAGCTCATTCATTTCCTTATCTTCATTAAGGTTTTCGTTTTCGGTTTTGCCCGAAATATCAATAAAATTCGCCACAAAGTATCCTCCTTTCAAAAAATATCATATTTACCTCATTCTATACTATCACAAATTGATTAGAATATCAATATTTCATTGAATTTATTCATAATTTTTGGTTAAATTATACAATATAAAGGGCTGATGTCTGCCAAAATGCCTTAAAAACGGAACTTTTTAAGAAATTTTGCGAAAATAATGGGAATAACCTATTGCTTTTTATAAAATAATATGGTATAATGACATCAGTTAATAAGCAAATTCCAAGACCGTCGTAAGCGCCGGTCTTTCGTTTATGTATAGGGGGTTTTTATTTGGCAAAGAATTCACAGGGCGGAAAAGCCGTCGCTAAAACGCTTGAACTCGCAACGCCTCTCGCCGAAAGTTTAGGGCTTTCGATATGGGATGTTGTTTTCGAGAAAGAGGGCGCAACATGGTATTTAAGGGTTTATATCGATAAGCCCGAGGGTATTGACATTGAAGACTGTGAGGCTTTTCACAGACCGTTCAACAAAATCCTTGATGAAGAAGATTTCATAAAAGAGAAGGACTGGACCTTTGAAACCTGCTCTCCCGGTCTTGGCAGAAAACTTCGTAAGGAAGAACATTTTGAAAAATTCAAGGGCAGTGAGATAAGAGTCTGTCTTATAAGGGCGGATGAAAACGGCGAAAAGGAAATCGTCGGAACGCTCGATGGATATACAAAAGACAGCGTTACCGTTTCGGGAAGAGATATAAAGATTTCCGACACAGCATATATAAAGCTCAACGATGACGCAGGTCTTTTTGACGAATAAGTAAACAATGGCATAAAATAAATTTTAGGGAGGAACTCATTAAAATGGCAGTTCAGAAAGAAAAGAAAGAAAAACTCGGCGAAGCACTCCTTGGCATCGAAAAGGAAAACGGTATTGACGGCGACATCCTTATCGAAAAGATAAAGACAGGTCTTATCAGAGCCGCAAGAAAACAGTATAAGGAATTTTCGGGTTGCACAGACGAAGATTTCAAAATCGAAATCGACAGAGAAAAGAACAAGATAACAATGGCTGTTATAAAGCAGGTTGTTGAAAATCCCGAAGCACCCAACGAAATCTCTCTTGAAGATGCAAAGCAGATAAATTCAAGAGCGAAGATAGGCGGAAAGGTTAATATCAAACTTTCTCCCGCTTCATTCGGAAGAGGCGCAGCAGGCGCTGCAAAGCAGTCACTTCGAAACGACATCAGGGATTATGAAAACGCTCAGCTTGTTGAACAGTTCAAGGATAAAGTCGGCGAATGCATCACAGCAAAGGTTGTAAGAATAGACGCCGTTTCGGGAATAGCAACTTTACAGGTTGAAAAGAACGAAATCCTTCTTTTCAAGAGCGAACAGATTCCAGGAGAAATCATCAGAGAAGGTCAGTTTGTCAAGGTTTATGTTATGGAAATCAAGAACTCTGACAAGAAGCCTGCCGTTAAGGTTTCAAGAAAACATCACGGACTTGTTAAGCGTTTATTCGAACTCGAAGTTCCCGAAATCCACGACGGAACAGTTGAAATCAAATCGATTTCAAGAGAAGCTGGCGTAAGAACAAAAATCGCCGTTATGTCAAACGATGAAAATGTTGACGCAAAGGGCGCCTGCATAGGCCCCAGAAGAAGCCGTATAACAAAGATTATAGAAGAACTCGAAGGCGAAAAGATTGACATCATTCAGTACAGCGAAAACGATGAAGAATTCATAGCAGCAGCACTTTCACCCGCACAGGTTATAAGCGTTACAATAAACGACCCCGAACCCGATGAAAAGACAGGCGAAATGAAGAACAAATGCACAGTAATTGTTCCCAACAATCAGCTTTCTCTCGCAATCGGAAACAGAGGTTAGAACGCAAAGCTTGCCGCTAAACTCACAAAATACACAATAGATATCAAGCCTGAAAACGAAATTCCCGAATAATCAGGAGCGAATGATTTTATGAAACAGAAAAAGATACCTATGAGAAACTGTAAGGGTTGTAACGAAATGAAACCCAAAAAGGAACTCATAAGAATAGTAAAATCCCCCGAGGGCGAAATCTCACTCGATTTAACGGGTAAGAAAAACGGCAGGGGCGCATATATCTGCCATTCGGTTGAATGTTTCAAAAAGGTCAGAAAATCAAAAAGGCTTGAAAAGGAATTTGAATGTAAAATTCCCGATGAAGTATACGACCTTATGGAAAAGGAACTTTTGAGCGATGGAGAATAAACTTATAAATATCCTGACAATATGCAGAAAAGCGGGAGGGATAACAACAGGGTTCGACCCTGTAAAAGAAGAAACTCTTGATGGAAAGATTTCTGTGATTTTACTCGCTTCGGATATTTCTGAAAAATCCGAAAAGGAGATAAGATTTTCTGTCAAGGAAAAGGCTGAAATCATAAAGACGGAAATCACAAAGAAAGAGTTTGAATTCTATCTCGGAAAATTCTGCGCGATAATCGGTATTACGAATAAGGGTTTTGCGGATAAAATCCGTGAAATTCTCGCATAACCGTCAACATAGATATTACTACTAAGTTCGATTTAAAAGGAGAGTGTGCCGATGAGTACAGTAAAGGCAAAACTTAACGAGGTTGCAAAGGATATAGAAGTTTCAAATCAGGAACTTATTGACCTTCTTTCAGACCTTGGCATAAAGGGTAAAAAAGCAACAGCATCTTTGAATGAAGAAGAACTCAATCTTATTCTCGAAACATATTCAAAGAAACACGAAGTAACTACATTTGAGGATTACTTCAAAAAGGGCGAAGAAGAAAGAAAAATGAAGGCAGAGGGCAAAAATGCTCCCGAGGAAAAAAAGGAAGAAAAGAAGCCCGAAGAAAAGAAACCAGCTAAAAAGAAGACTTCTGAAAAGACAGAAAAGACAGAAAAGACTTCTGAAAAGGCTGAAAAGAAACCTGCTTCTGAAAAGAAGACAACAAAGAAACCTGCTGAAAAGAAGGAAGAAACAAAGCAGGTTGAAAAGAAAGAAGAAAAGGTAGCAGAAAAAGTAGCGGAAAAGAAACCCGCTCCCGAAAAGGCTCCCGAAAAGAAGCCTGCTCCTGTTCCCGAAAAGAAGGCAGAAGAAAAGAAGCCACAGCAGAAGACACAGAAGGCTCCCGTTAAGGCAAAGGAACACGGCGTTATAACAAAGCTCAATGCAAACTTCTCATCAGATAACTCACATGACAACAGAAGAACTGTTGACACAAGAGGAAGTTATGTTGAACTCGATAAATATAACGAGAAGTATGAACAGTATGCACAGTCATCAAATCATCATAAGGATAACTACTCGAAAAAGCAGAAGCTCACACAGAAGTCTGCACAGAGAAACAAACAGCAGTTCTCTAAAAAGGAAACAGAAGCAGAAAAGCTCCGCAGACTCGAACTCGAAAGAGCGAGAAAACAGCAACTTAAAGTTCTTATCCCCGATGAAATCGTTGTTTCGGAACTCGCATCAAGACTCAAAGTTACTGCAACAGATGTTATAAAGAAGCTTATGGGTCTCGGCGTTATGGCAACCATAAACGAAGTTATTGATTTTGATACAGCGTCACTCGTTGCCGAAGAACTCGGTGCTAAGGTTGAAAAGGAAGTTATCATAACAGTTGAAGAACGCCTTATCGACGATACAGAAGACGACGATACAAACCTTTCGGAACGCTCACCCGTTGTTGTTGTTATGGGACACGTTGACCACGGTAAGACATCACTTCTTGACAACATCAGAAAGGCAAACGTTACAGCAGGAGAAGCAGGCGGTATCACACAGCATATCGGTGCTTACAGAGTTGCTGTTGACGGCAGGGACATTACTTTCCTCGACACTCCCGGACACGCGGCATTCACAGCAATGCGTGCCCGTGGCGCACAGGTAACTGACATCACGGTAATCGTTGTTGCGGCAGACGACGGAATTATGCCACAGACAATCGAAGCCATAAACCACGCAAAAGCCGCTGATGTTTCTATCATCGTTGCAATAAATAAAATGGATAAACCCGAAGCAAATCCTGACAGAGTAAAGCAGGAACTCACAGAACACGGCCTCGTTATCGAAGAATGGGGCGGAGATATTATCTGTGTTCCTATCTCTGCAAAGACAGGTATGGGTATTAAAGAACTTTTAGAAAACATCATCCTCGTTGCCGATGTCAAGGAACTCAAAGCAAACCCCGATAGACTCGCAAAGGGTACTGTTGTTGAAGCAAGACTCGATAAGGGCAGAGGTCCTATCGCAACTCTCCTCGTTCAGAACGGAACACTCCATACAGGTGATGTTATCATCGCGGGTACATCAGTCGGTCGTGTAAGAGTTATGACAAACGATAAGGGACAGACAGTTCACGCCGCAGGTCCTTCTGTTCCCGTTGAAATCACAGGTCTTGCAGAAGTTCCCTCAGCAGGCGATATCTTCAATGCCGTTGAAGACGAAAGACTCGCAAGAGAACTCGTTGAACTCCGCAGACACGAAGCCAAGGAAGAACAGTTCAAGCAGTATCAGAAGGTTACTCTCGATAACCTTTTCAGCCATATTGCAGAAGGCGAAATCAAGGAACTTCCTCTTATTGTAAAGGCAGACGTTCAGGGTTCAGTAGAAGCAGTAAAGCAGTCGCTTGAAAAACTCTCCAACGATGAAGTAAGAGTAAGAGTAATCCACGGCGGTGTAGGTGCTGTTTCTGAAAGCGACGTTATGCTTGCAAGCGCTTCAAACGCTATTATCGTAGGATTCAATGTCCGTCCCGATAATGTTGCCGCTGAAAACGCACAGAGAGATAATGTTGAAATCAGACTTTACAGAATCATCTATGATGCAATCGAAGAAATTCAGGACGCTATGAAGGGTATGCTCGCTCCCAAGACACGCGAAGTAATTCTCGGTAAGGCAGAAGTAAGAAACGTGTTCAAGATTACAGGTGCGGGAACTATTGCAGGTTCATACATCACATCAGGCAAGGTTACAAGAGCTTGTCAGATAAGAGTAGTAAGAGATGGTATTGTTATCTTTGAAGATAAGATTGACAGCCTCAGAAGATTTAAGGATGACGTCAAGGAAGTTGCTCAGGGCTTTGAATGCGGTATAGGCCTTGAAAAGTTCTCAGACCTTAAAGAAGGCGACGTTTTCGAAGCGTTCATCATCGAAGAATACAAAGACTAATTATTTAAGATAAACGGAGGTGTATTATATATGCCTAACTTTAAAAGCGACAGAGTTGCCGAAGATATAAGAAGAGAACTTTCAGCCATGCTTCGTGAACTCAAAGACCCCCGTATAAACTCACTTCTTACAGTTGTAAGATGTAATGTCACAAACGACCTTTCATCCTGCAAGGCTTATATTTCAAGCCTTGAGGGATTTGAAAAGGCAAAGGAAGGTTGCGAAGGTCTTAAACACGCATCAGGTCTTATAAGAAAAGAAATCGCAAACAGACTCCATTTAAGAAAAGCCCCCGAATTCAAGTTCATAGCCGATGATGGCGTTGAACACAGCGCACATCTTCAGGAGCTTATGAACGAGATAAACAAGAAAGGTTAAATTTATGGATAGATTTTTTGAGGAGGCGGCAGAGTTTCTCAGAAACTGTGAGGACGCCCTCATCATCACACATCAGAGTCCCGACGGGGATACAATAGGCTCGGCATTCGCCCTTAAAGAAGCGCTTTATCTTATGGGAAAAAGAGCGAAGGTAGTCTGTCAGGAAGATTTTCCCGAGAGATTTCATTTCATAACAGAAACCGATGAGCATAAATGCGAAGATTTCAAGGAAAAATGCGTCATCGCGGTTGATGTTGCGGATACTGCGCTTATGGGCGAGGATGTTGAAAAGGAATACAAGGAAAAAGTAGACCTTTGTATCGACCATCACGAAACAAACAAGGATTATGCCGAAAGAACACTTGTCATTCCCGAAGCGGCTGCTGCTTGTGAGGTTTTATTCAAACTCTTTGAACAGATGGAACTTAAAATCAACACAAGAATAGCAACCTGCCTCTATACAGGTATTGTAACAGACACAGGCTGTTTCAGATTCAGCAACGCGGGTATAGATACCCATGTCATAGCGGCTGTTCTTATCGCTTATGGAATAGATTTCCCCTGGATAAACCGTCATCTTTTCGATGTAAAGACAAAGCAGAGAATAGAGCTTGAAAGTTATCTTTCACAGAATATAGAATATCTTTATGACGACAGGGTTGCGGTTATTTCCGTTACAAAGGATATACAGGAAAGATTTTCTATGACATCGGATGATTTCGACGGAATTACTCCTCTTGCGACAAAAGTCGAAGCAGTTGAGATAGGAATTCTCATAAAGCAGAAAGCAGAAAACAAGTTCAAGATTTCTATGCGTGCAACAGGAAATATAAATGTAGGAAAAATCTGCGCTACAATGGGCGGTGGCGGACACGCAAAAGCCGCAGGATGCACAGTTTTCGGAACATTCGAGGAAGTAAAATCAAAACTTATTAAAACGGCGGGTGAATATCTTTGAAAAACGGAATAATCCCTGTAAATAAACCTATGGGATTTACCTCTTTCGATGTTGTCGCTAAATGCCGATGTGTTTTAAAGACAAAAAAGATAGGCCACGCGGGAACACTCGACCCTATGGCGACGGGCGTTTTACCTATATTTATAGGAACAGCGACAAAAGCGTGCGATATGCTCCCCGATAACGACAAGGCTTATATTGCGGAGTTTAAACTCGGCATAAAGACCGATACCGAAGATATAACGGGAAAGGTTATAAAGCAGGATGAAAATGTATCGGTAAAAAAAGATGATATTTTGTCTGTTATCCCACTTTTCACGGGTGAAATTATGCAGATTCCGCCTATGTATTCGGCAGTATCTGTCGGTGGTAAAAGGCTTTATGAACTCGCAAGAAAAGGCATTGAAGTCGAAAGAACTCCACGAAAGATAACTATCTATAAACTCCGTTTAGAAAGTTTTGACGAAGAAGAAAAGACGGGAAAACTCTACATCGAATGCTCAAAGGGAACATACATCAGAACGCTTATTTCTGACATCGCCGAAAAAGCGGGTTCCTGTGGCACTATGACATCACTTATAAGAGCAAAGGCTTCAGGGTTTTCGCTCTCTGAATGTATTACCTTAGATGAACTTTCCGCTATGGAAGACCCCTATGAAAAGTTGGTTTCAATAGAAAAGGTTTTTTCATATCTTCCGAGGATAGAAATCAAGGGCGCGCAGGAGAGAATGTATCGCAACGGAATAAGACTTTCACTAAAAAAAATGCAGTTTGAAAAGGGCTATGATGAATATGCCGTTTTCGGTGAAACAGAGTTTTTAGGGATAGCAACGGCTGACTATCAGAACGACGAACTCATTATAAAAAAGAACTTTTATGAAAGATAAAGGGGAAATAAAACGATGAAAAAATCCGCTGTCGCTTTGGGTCTTTTTGACGGCGTTCATAAAGGGCATAAAGCGGTTATTGAAAAGATGCTTTCATCGTGTGATGAAACACTTGTCCCGACAGTTTTTACATTCGATTTTTTCAAAAAAGGCGGAAGAGTCATTACATTTTCCGACAAAGAAAAAATCCTTTATGATATGGGCGTTAAAGAGATTTATTCACCACCTTTTTCGGAGATAAAAAACCTCTCTCCCGATGAATTCATTGAAGAAATTCTGATAAAAAAAATGAACGCAGAAAAACTCTTCTGCGGAGAGAATTTTACCTTCGGGAAAGACAGAAAGGGAACAGCCACATATCTTAAAGAAAAAGCGGAAAGTTATGGTGTAAAAACAGTAATTATTCCGACAGTAAACATAAATAAAAAAGAGATTTCATCGACCTTTATGAAAACCTTGCTTGAAGAGGGAAGGATAAAAGAACTGAATGAAATTTCAGAGAGAGAATATTCTTTTAAACTCAGAATAGAAGAGGGAAAGAAACTTGGCAGAGAAATGGGTTTTAAAACGATAAACCAGCGACTGCCACAAGATCTTTGCGAAATAAGAAAAGGCGTTTATGCAGTAAGGGTTAAAATAGCAGATGAACTTTACGAGGGCGTCTGCAATATCGGCGTAAAGCCTACTGTTACCGATGAAAACGAAAGATTTTCAGAAACGCATATTTTCGGTTTCGATAAAGATGTTTACGGAAAAGAAGCAGAAATTTTCCTCGTTGATTTTATAAGAGAAGAAAAGAAATTTGGTTCTTTAGAAGAACTTAAAAAGCAGATAAATGCCGATAAACAAACGGCACTTAATATAATAAAAACAAACCGAAAGGAAGAATAGAAATGGCTAATGAAACAGTAAGAACACGATTTGCCCCGAGTCCTACGGGGTATATGCACATAGGTAATCTTCGTACAGCGCTTTTTACCTATCTCATCGCAAAAAAATCAGACGGAAAGTTCATTCTTCGTATTGAAGACACCGACCAGGAAAGATATGTTGAGGGCGCAGTTGATGTTATCTATAACACACTTAAAGCCTGCGGTCTTAATTGGGATGAAGGCCCCGATGTAGGCGGTCCCGTTGGTCCTTATATCCAGTCTGAAAGAATGGGAATGTTTAAGGAATATGCAGAAAAACTCGTTGAAAGCGGACACGCATATTACTGTTTCTGCGACAAGGAAAGACTTGAAGAAGTAAGAAAAATTCAGGTTGCTTCAAGAATTTCTCCTATGTATGACAGACATTGCAGAAACTTATCGAAAGAAGAAATCAACGAAAAGTTAAAAGCAGGTATCCCTTACGTTATCAGACAGAAAGTTCCCACAGAGGGCACAACAACATTCCACGATGAAATCTATGGAGATATCACAGTTGAAAACTCAACTTTAGATGACCAGATTCTTATCAAAACAGACGGAATGCCGACATACAACTTCGCAAATGTTGTAGACGATCACCTTATGGGAATAACACATGTTGTAAGAGGAAATGAATACCTTGCTTCTTCTCCCAAATACAATCTTCTTTATGAAGCATTCGGATGGACACCCCCAAAATACATCCATGTTGAACATATTATGAAGAACGCGACAGAAAAACTCTCAAAGAGAAACGGTGACGCTTCTTTCAATGACCTTATCGAAAAGGGCTTTATGACAGAAGCCGTTGTAAACTATATCGCACTCTTAGGTTGGGCACCAAAGGGCGAAAACGAAATCTTTACTATTGAAGAACTCATAAACGAATTCTCAATCGACGGTCTTTCAAAGTCCCCCGCAATCTTTGACCCCGTTAAGCTCAAAGCAATCAACGGCGCTTATATCAGAAAGCTCGATAAGGCTGACTTTATGGAAAAAGCACTCCCCTATATCAAGCAGACTGTAAAGAGAGAGGATATCGACTTTGCGCTTCTTTCAGAAGTTTTACAGCCAAGAACAGAAATCTTCACAGATATTCCGGAACAGGTTGACTTTATAGATAACCTTCCCGAATACGACATCGCAATGTATTGTCACAAGAAGATGAAGACAAACGAAGAAACTTCACTCATAGCTTTAAAGGAAGCTCTCCCCGTTTTAGAGAATATTTCTGAATGGACAGTTGATAATATCCACGAAGCACTTTTCGGTCTTGTTGAGAAACTCGGCGTCAAGAACGGCTATATCTTATGGCCTGTAAGAACAGCCGTTTCAGGAAAACAGTTCACACCCGGCGGTGCTGTTGAAATGTGTTATATTTTAGGTAAAGAAGATACTTTGGCCCGAATCAAGAAGGGTATCGAAAAATTATCTTAAAAAACACACAGTTATCACATAACGGCAATAAAATATTTAAGATAACATTTTCTGCACTAAGGAGGCAGGACAGATGATAGAAGTTAAAAACTTGAGTAAGCATTACGGCGACAAAAAAGCCGTCAATGACATTTCCTTTACTGTTGAGGACGGAATTATCTTAGGATTTTTAGGACCCAACGGTGCAGGAAAATCAACAACAATGAATATGCTGACAGGTTATCTTTCAGCAACAAGCGGACAGGCTTTAATCAATGGAATCGATATTTTAAAAGACCCCATAAAAGCCAAGGAACAGATAGGATATCTTCCTGAAATTCCGCCCCTTTATCTTGATATGACAGTTAAGGAATATCTTGATTTTATCTATGACCTTAAAAAGTGTAAATCACCAAGAGAAGAACATATCAAGCAGATATGCAACCTCGTTAAGATTACAGATGTTTATAACAGAATTATAAAGAACCTTTCAAAAGGTTATAAGCAAAGAGTAGGGCTTGCGCAGGCACTTATCGGAAACCCACCCATTCTCATTCTCGACGAACCAACAGTAGGTCTTGACCCTCAGCAGATTATAGACATCAGAAACCTTATCAAAAAGCTCGGTGAAAGACACACAGTTATCCTTTCATCACATATCCTTTCTGAAATTCAGGCTGTCTGCGATAAAATCGTTATTATAAATAAGGGACAGGTTGTTGCAGACGATACAGCAGAAAACATCTCAAAGTCTATTTCAGAAGACCATCGCCTTATCGTCCGTATCGACGGAACAAAGGAAGAAAATATAAAACTCATAGAAGGCATTCAGGGCGTTACATCGGTTTCAGCCGATTTTGAAAGAGAACCCGGTGTATTTGAATATATTATCGAAACAGACGGTGAAACAGATATAAGAAAAGCACTTTTTGAAAGAGTCGCTGAAAAGAACCGTTATATTTTAGAACTCAAATCCGCAGAACTCACTCTCGAAGATATCTTCCTCAAAGTTACTGCGGGAGAAGATATTACTGCAAAGGGAGGTAAAAAATAATGAAAGCGATTTTCAGAAGAGAACTTGTTGCATATTTCACATCGCCTATTGTTTATGTTTATCTTGCGGTGTTCACATTTTTCTCGGGAGTTTTCTTTCAGGCAACCTGCCTTTATAACAGAACAACAAATATGGGCGGAATCTATGACAATATGTTCTCGGTTCTCCTGTTCATAATCCCTATCCTCACAATGCGTCTTCTCAGTGAAGACAAAAAGCATAAAACAGACCAGTGTCTTTTAACAGCGCCCGTAAGCCTCACAGGAATTGTTATGGGAAAATTCTTCGCAGCGACAGTAGTATTCTGTGCGGGAATGCTCGTATTCTTTATTTATGCACTTATGCTCTCTGTCTACGCAGCAGTTGAATGGCAGCTTGTTATCTGCTATACAGTCGGAATGGCTGTTCTCGGAATGGCATTCATTTCAGTAGGACTTTTCATTTCATCCCTGACAGAAAGCCAGATTGTTTCAGCGATAGGCTCATTCGCTTGTATGATAGTTATCTATATGATAGATATGCTTGCGTCATTTATTCCTAACGCTACCATCGCATCAATGCTTTCATCACTTTCATTCCTTACAAAATTCTATGAATTCACATACGGAATAGTAAATATCTCAGCGATACTTTTCTTCATAAGTTTTGCTGCGGTTATGAATTTCCTCACAGTGAAAGTTCTTGAAAAACGCCGTTGGGGCTAATAGGTAAGACCTGAAAGGAAGAATAATATTATGAATAAGAATTTTTTTAAGGAACAGCGTTTCAGATACGGCGCTATGTCAATAGGAATGACCGTTCTCTTTATCCTTGCGGTTATTCTTTTAAATGTTGTTGTTTCAAAGATAGTTGAAAGAGCGGATATTAAGATAGACCTTACAAAAGAGCAGGTTTATGAAGTAACCGACCAGACAAAAGAATATCTCGCAACACTCGATAAGGATATAAAGATTACTGTTTTTATGGAAGAAAGAGCGCTCAACGATATGGGTCTTGAAGGAAAATCAATCGTTGAAGTTTTAAATAAATACAAGCAGTATTCTGACAGAATCACAATACAGTATGCAAATATTCAGACAAACCCCGAAATCTTCACACAGTACAGCAACCTCTATAAAGGCGACCTTTCAAACTATATCGCTGTTGTATCCTGCGGAAACAAGATAAAGCCTCTTTCTCAGGGCGACCTTATCGACTATACAGTAAACGCATCAGGTTCAATGGATTCTGCAAACACAACAGAACAGGCGGTAACATCTGCTATTATGAATGTTATCGACGATAAGACAATAAAGGCTGCTATTCTTAACGGAAAGTCATATTTCTATATAACAGACCTTACAGAAATGATGATAGCAAACGGATATGAAATCGAAGAAGTTGATGTTACTATGGGAAAAATCCCCGAAGACGCAACTATGCTCATTTTAAACACTCCCGTTACAGACCTTTCACCCGATATGGCAGACAAGGTTGAGGCTTTTCTCTATAACGACGGAAACTACGGCAAGACATTATTCTATATCGGATGCTACAAGCAGGGCGAAATGACAAATGTCAACAACCTTCTTTCTGCTTATGGCCTTAAAGTTTCACCCGGAAGACTTTTAGACCTTGACACATCAAACCTTATGTCAACAGGAACATCTTATGCTATCCGTTCATTTGAATATAACGACAGATATTCAGAAAACTTACAGAATAAGGACCTTCCCGTGCTTATGCCTACTCCTTCTCCCGTTGATGTTTTATGGGATGTAAAGGACACAAGAGAAACACAGGTTCTTCTTTCAACAGCAGAAACAGGCGTTGTTATCCCCAACGATGCGGATACATCAACTCTTGACCCCACAACTCTTGAAAGAAAGAAACAGCCCGTTATGGCAGTAGGCTCAAAGTTTGACTCTATGAACGCTGTTGACAGAAAGGGAAGCCATGTTTTAGTCTTAACATCACCCGAAATGCTTATGGCGCCTTTCTTTGATTATGCAACTCTCAATAACGCGGAATATATCTTTGGTGCTATAAATAAGCTCAACGGCAAGGAACAGTCAATCGTAATAGCTCCCAAGAGCCTTGCAGGAGATATGCTCGAAGCAAGCGACGCACAGACAGGTGTTATGTCAACTATCGCAACAATCATCATTCCTCTTGCAATCGCAGTAGCAGGTGTTGTTGTCTATATCAGAAGGAGACATAAATAATGGGTGCTAATACAAAAAAGATGCTAATAGGCATTGTTGCCGTTATAGTTGTTCTTACAGGACTTTTAATAGTTCTTTTCTTAACAGAGCCAAAGGATGACAGTGGCAACCCTTCAACAACCACAACAGCAGAGGCTATGACCTCAAAACTTCTCTATGAAAAATCTCCCGATACCGTTGTAAACTTAAAGGTTAAAAACGAAAAGGGAACATATGAAATCGAAAGAACACAGAATGGTCTTTCTGTAAAGGGTCTTGAAGGAAAGGAACTCTATCAGGCTTATCTTTCGGTTCTCGTTGAGAGAGCGTCAAGCCTTGTTTCACAGCAGGTTATAGAAGAAAACGCTTCCGACCTTTCAAAGTATGGTCTTAAAAACCCACAGACAAAGATAGAAGTAACATTCAAAAACGGGGATAAGAAAACTCTCCTTTTAGGAAACGACATTCCCCTTTCTGAATATGAAGCACTCTATTTCTGTTTTGAGGGCGAAAAGACAGTCCATGCCGTTTCAAAATCACCCCTTACAGTTTTTATGGGAATTTCAAAGGAAAACCTTTTAAGCCCTATTGTTACAAAAGTTCCCGAGAGGGATAGCGAAGGCAAACTCCCCATTGTAAGAGAGATGATTATTGAAAGAAGCGATTTCCCCTATACAATAACAATGGCTTATGACGAGGAAGAAGCTTTTGTTCTCACTTCTCCCGTTGACCTTAAACTCACAGAAACAATAAAATATATCCTTCCCAATGGTCTTTACGGAATTTCTGCTATATCGGCAGTGCGTTATCCCGTTTCGGAATCTGACCTTGAAACAGCAGGTCTTAAAGAACCATTCGCTACAATCACTATGAACAGCGACGCAGGCAAGGAAAAGATTTTTGTCGGAAACAAGGCGGTTTCTTCAAACGGAACAGAAAGCTATTTAGTTATGGTTGAGGGAAAAGAAGATATCATCTATTCGGTAAGTTCAGATGTTCTTCCCTGGATAAAGATTGATGTCGGCGATATCGCAGTAAGCTATGTCTATAAGGCTGTTGCGGATACAACAACCGATATCACCATAAAGACAAGAAATGTAAACGAAACAATAAAGAAATCGGGTAAGGTTTCTTCTGAAGAATTCAAGGCTACAAGAAACGGCGAGGATATGCCCGTTTCAGATTTCAGAAGTCTTTTTGAATATCTCTTCAAATTCAGATTTGAAAGAATAGTAACAGATGATACAGTAATAGGCGGACTTACACCTTACGCTACTATAACAGTAAAATCCGAAGGAAACGGAACAGAAACACTCGAATTCTATGATGTAGGAAATAAGGAATCTGTTGTAACCTATAACGGCAAGGTTTCTTACTACTGCAGAACATCATATATCGAAGTTCTCGAAAAGAATATCAAGAATCTTGATAACGGCGAAGAACTCGTTATGACCTGGTAAAATCTTTTCAAAATAAAATTAAGGAGGATTACAAATGTCTGATACAAACAAGGAAATTTTCTCATACAAGGGTTTTCCGCTTGTAAGAAAAAAGGACGAAATCTACTACGGAAATATGTCTGATGACTTTGTTGTTATGATGCAGGTTATCGAAAAGAAAAAAGTCGGCGATATGGAAGTTGCAACAAAAATCAAGCTCTATAAAATGTCAACCGACGAAAGCAAGAATCCTCTCGAAAGAGTAAGCAAGACAAGCGAAAAGGAAGGCCTTTATGCAGCGCTCGATGTTGCATACGCATGGCTTTCATAAAAGAAAAACAAACACACACTCTGTTCGGAGTGTGTGTTTGTTTATTGATTTGCAGAAAAAATTATGTTATAATTCATTTAAAACAAAACAAGGAGGATTTCATAATGAAAAAATTTATCGGAATATTTTTTGTCTTTGCAATGATGCTTTCCTGTATGACAGCCTGCGTTGAAAATCCCGAATCAGAAACCGCTGTTTATGCAGCAAGAACAGAGAGAGCAGGAACAGATACAAGCCCCGTTGTAATCGAATATGACTCTCTTGACAGAAAAATAAAAGAAACCTGTTTTTATTTTGATGGCTCGATTAAATTCTATACAATAATCGAATACTATCCCGGAACTGATACAACAAAAAAGAAAACCTCTTACAGATCCGACAACACCATTTTTGCAATTGAAGATTATGATACAAACGGAAACGGAGTAAAAACATCATATTATGATAAAGATGAAAAACTCACAGATTACCTTATCTGTGAATTTGATTCAAACGGTCATATAACCAAACAGACTATGTATGACGCAGACGGAAATATAAAGAAATAAAAAATAAAAGGACAGCATTAGCTGTCCTTTTATTATCTCTTATAAACTGCAACAAACACAAGTCCGCCTATGAGAATAAGTATTGAAACTATGAAAAGAATAATTCCGTTATTTCCGTTTTCTGTCGGAACATTCTCTGCGTTCTGATTATTCATATTATCGGGGAACTGTCCGCCATTTCCCATAGGGAACTGCCCCTCGCCCATATTCTGAGGGAAATTCTGTCCGTCAGGTCTTTGCGGACGTCCGTTTTCAGAGAATTCTCCTTCGGGGAACTGTTGTCCGTCGGGCATTTCTCCGTCGGGTATCTGTGGCATTTCTCCCATTCCGTCGGGAACTTCTCCCTCAGGTCTGTAAGCGGGGAAACTCTCAAAATTTCCGCCTTTTCCGACATTCATCGTTCCCATTGAAGAAAGGTTTATACTGCTTGCGTCTATCAGTTTTTCCTCAGATGAAAGTTGTGATAAAACGCTTTCTTTTCTAAGATTACAGAATTCTGTAAGCGTCTTTACACCCTCTTTGTATTCCTCATAGGTGCAGAATTTTGTGGGGTCTTTTTCGACATATGAAGAAATAAGAGCGTCTGCTTCTGATATGATTTTTTCTGTGTCGATTTTCGATACAAAGTCGTAATAAAAATCATAATATTTCTGTTTATAGTTTTCATCCGAAAAGATGAATGAAACCATAGGTCTGTCTGAAATATTTTCGTATTCTATGGAGAAATTCACCTGTGATGACGCATCCCTGCCGTTAAAACCGCCGAAAGCGAGGTTATAATCCCAGGGGAGCATTGAAAGTTTTCCGTCATCCTCATAAAGATAATAGTTGTGAATCATATCGCCCGTATAACTATCTCCGTTGCATACAAAATTATGAACCGCAAAATATTTTATAACACTTTCTGTATCAACATATTTTTCAATATCATTCTTTTCAGAAATGTTTTTTAAACACTCAATAAGTCTTTCCTTGTCACTATCCGTTATATCGGTTTTTGCGTTGTCAAAAATTTCAGAGTAGGATGAAATTTCATCATCTGTATAAAGAAGTTTAACGGCATTGTTTCCGCCTGAATTCTCTCCTTTAAAATTCTGACCGTTGCCTTTTCCGCCAGCCATTTCAGAAGAATCGGGCTTATATAAATTTCCGTTTGCGTTTCCGTAATTTCTTATCAAAAACGAATCCTCAACCGCTTCTAAAAGAAGATAAAGACCATGTTCCTCGCCGTTTACAGTAACAATCCCATAACTGCATAAAGGCGCGTTTACTCCTGCTTCTCTCATCATTTCATAGGTGAGATAGTCTTTCATATATGTATTATCCTGAATGACATTATTGAGAACAAGTTTATCAAGACCAAAATAGTTCTTGCCCTCTTCATAATGGTCAAATTCTATCTTGAAACTGTAT
>JAFXHL010000078.1 GCA_017536405.1 Oscillospiraceae bacterium | reverse complement strand
GCTATCGCAATTGTCGTAGCAATAAAAACAAAATAATTCAAAAATTTTGATACCTTACACATATTTTTAACCTCGCTAAACTTCAAATAATCACGTGCTTTCAAACTCATTACAAGACTGAAATAATCTTGTATCTATAATCTGTTATGATACTGAAATTTTATGTTAATACTATCATAATTCCCCTTCCAAATACATTTTATAAGAACAAAATGCCTCCTCTGGAGAATCATCTAAAAGCCGCATAAGTGACTCTTGTATAATATCTACCCACATATTTAATTTGCTTGTTTGTTCCTCGGTCAATAGTTTATTAGACCCTAGCATCCCATCTGGCGATGCCCAAACTCTAGCCAAATGGGTGATTCCTACTATGTCTGACACCATATACTTATCAACCTTATCTTGCTCAAATTCATCTTGTAAAGCTTTCAGGCACTCCATAACTTCTATAAAATTACTCTCAAGCAATTCACCTCTAAACGGTCTCAAACTTCCTAAAAAACCATTTATCCATTTAGGATTATCAACATTCTCATTTCTGCCCGAATGATATGACAACAATTCTTTAGCTTCTTCTATACTCATATTCTTTCTTCCTTTATAATTATGCCTCAAGTGAAAATTCAAATTTTCTGCTCCTATAAATTCTTATTTATCGTTACTCCATGAAAAATCAAACTATTTTTTCAGATTATTCTCTTTATCAAAAAATGCTTTTTCGAGGGTTTTGTATTCTTCCTCTGAACATACTTCCCTGCATTTTTTCTGATATTCTTTTGAACGCTTTAACATATCGTTTATTTTATCGCAGGGAAATTCACTGCACATATTGCATTTTTCTACATTATGGTTATGAGTACATTCAACGAGATTATATGTGCATTTTTTATGAGATGAACAACCATCGCATTTTATTTCATTGTTAGAAACAATTTTATCCCTGAAACCTATTCTATACCATAGCTCAGCGACCTTTTCAAGTTCGTCATCGCTTTTTGCGTTATATCTCGGGCAATAAATGCAGTTATCACCACAGAGAGTTATTTTTTCTTCCATAAAATCCCCTACTTTCTTAAAAAGTATATCACAAAAACAAAGAAGGCACAAGAGAGTTGTGCCTTCTTTTTATTAAAATGTAAGTTGTTCGTAATCTTCAAGGTCTCTTGCGTAGCTTCCTGCGGCAGGAATATTCTTAGCACGGTATTTTTCAACATCGGGTGCTAGTTCTTCTGTTACAATATAAGCAGATTCAACCTTGGATTTTGATTTGAGTGTCATAACTGCAACGCCTATTGTGTTCTTTGTTGTCTTTGGTAAAATCATACCCGAATTGAAAACAAGTGCTTTTCCGCTTGTTGATTTGATAAGAATATCGGTATTATCCTTTATTTCTATCATTCTGACAAGAGGATTCTTATCGGAATAAGCATTACTGAGTTTTTTTCGGTTGAGTTTTGTTTCATATGCGTTTATCGGAACTTTAGCAACCTTTCCGTTTTCAAAGAAGAAAAGCAGAGTTTCGGAATAATCTAAAGTTACAGCCATTGATGCAAGGTTTTCGCCTTCATCAAAGCCAAGTTTCGCAGGAATAAACTCTCCTAAATTACTTGCTTTTGTATCCTGGAACTGTGATGCCTTAGCCTTATAAACCTGTGATTTATCGCTGAAGAAAAGAATATCTGCCCTGTTGGTTGTTTCGATAGAAAATGCCATTGTGTCGCCCTCTTTGAACTTCTGTTCTCCACCCATTCTGAGTGAAAGAGGAGTGATTTTCTTGAAATATCCACTCTTTGTAAGGAAAAGATTAACAGGATAATCAGGAACTTCTTCTTCAACACTTTCTTCTTCAATATCACCGGCATAGATAAACTGTGTTTTTCTTGGCTGACCGTATTTCTTCTTGACATCTTCAAGTTCTGAAATGATGATCTTTCCGATTTTCTTTTCATTTGCAAGAATATCCTGCATTTCAGCAATATCTTTTTCGAGTTGTTCGATTTCACCTGTTCTTTTAAGGATATATTCCTTAT
The DNA here is from genome assembly GCA_017536405.1 of Oscillospiraceae bacterium. Classification (GTDB taxonomy): domain Bacteria; phylum Bacillota; class Clostridia; order Oscillospirales; family Ruminococcaceae; genus RGIG4131. Next base: position 1,160 of record JAFXHL010000078.1, on the reverse strand, counting down.
TGAGATGACGGAGTTTGATTTCAGCAACATATTCTGCCTGAATCTCATCAATTCCGAATCCTATCATAAGGTTTGGAACAACATCAGCCTCTTCTTCTGTTTCACGGACAATCTTAATCGCCTTATCAATATCAAGGAGGATTTTTTCAAGTCCCTTTAAAAGATGAAGTTTATCCTTTTTCTTCGCGAGGTCAAAATAAACTCTGCGCTTTACGCACTCTTTTCTGAAGGCTGTCCATTCTTCAAGAATTTCTCTGACACCCATTACTCTGGGAGTTCCGCCTATAAGAATGTTGAAATTGCAAGGATAGCTATCCTGTAAAGGCGTCATCCTATACAGTTTCTGCATAAGTTTATCAGGGTCTACCCCACGCTTTATATCAATAGCAAGTTTAAGACCTGAGATATCTGTTTCATCTCTGATATATGATATTTCTTTAATCTTGCCTGATTTGATATGTTCAACGATTTTATCCATAATAGCCTCAACCGTTGTTGTCGGAGGGATTTCTGTTATTTCAATACAGCCTGCTTCTTTGTCAAAGTTATACTTTGAACGGACTTTTATACTTCCTCTACCTGTATCGTAAACCTTCTGAAGTTCGTTTTCATCATAGATTATAAATCCGCCGCCCGAAAAATCAGGGCCTTTAAGTGTTGATATAATATCATGTTCGGGATTTTTTATAAGTGATACAGTTGTATCGCATATTTCTGAAATATTGAACGAGCACACATTACTTGCCATAGAAACGGCAATTCCGACATTAGAATTGACAAGAACCGAAGGGAATGTTGTCGGGAAAAGAGTAGGTTCTGTCATTGTGTTATCGTAGTTAGGAACAAAATCAACAGTATCTTTATCTATATCCCTGAAAAGTTCATTACAGATAGGTTCGAGTTTGACTTCTGTATATCGCGAAGCGGCATAAGCCATATCTCTTGAATAAGCCTTACCAAAGTTGCCCTTACTGTCAACATAAGGATGTAAGAGTGCCTCATTACCTCTTGAAAGGCGGACGAGCGTTTCATAAATCGCAGCATCACCATGCGGATTGAGTTTCATAGTCTGTCCTACTACATTGGCAGACTTTGTTTTCTGACCTGTCAAAAGCCCCATCTTATACATTGTATAGAGGAGTTTTCTATGCGAAGGCTTG
>JAFXHL010000077.1 GCA_017536405.1 Oscillospiraceae bacterium | reverse complement strand
TTCTATGTAAGCACAACAAGCCGTATCGACGATAATGTCCCCGCGGGATTTGCAATCGAAACCGACCCTCCCGCAAACACAAATGTAAAATACGGTTCAGCGCTTACAGTCTATATAAGTCTCGGCGCAGAACAGGAAGATATAATTATGCCTGATCTTAAGGGTGAGAAGATTGAAGAAGCACAGAAACTTCTTACAGAAAAGAAACTTGTAACAAAGATACAGACAGTCGATTCAAGAGAAGAAGCAGGAACAGTCCTTAACCAGTCGGTTCCTTATCTCGAAGTTGTTCAGCCGGGAACAGAAATAATCCTTGAAGTAAGTACAGGTACAATAAGCCTTAAATCCTACTATCTCACAGTTCCTATTCCCGAAACGGCAGAAGGGTCGTATACCTTTACCGCTTTCGTTGATGGCGAAGAAGTAACATCTGTCGCTGTTGATGATGTTTACAGAAAAGAAAAGGTACAGCTTACAATTTCAGGTTCCGAACAAAAAACCGTAATCGTTGAAATCAAATATGCTTACGGTCCCGGTCCTGTAAAACTCGCTGAATATTCTATGGACTTTGAAACAGGCAAATTCTATCAGGTAGCATACTACGATTACGCTTTTAAAGAAGCGAAAGGATATTGATTATGAGCCTTGACAAAAATACAGGAATAATAATCAAAGCAGTCGGGGGTCTTTACTTTGTAAAGACTCCCGAAGGCATATTTGAATGTAAAGCGAGGGGAATTTTCCGCAATAAAGGAATTTCTCCGTCAGCAGGCGATGAAGTCATACTCGAAGACAATATCGTCATTTCAGAAATTCTTCCCCGAAAGAATTTTATAATAAGACCACCTCTTGCAAACCTCGATATAATGGTGTTTGTTGTCTCAACCTGTGAGCCTTCTCCCAATTTTGAGATTATCGACAAATTCATTGCCGTCTGCGAATATAAAAATATCGAGCCCGTAATTGCGATAACGAAAATCGACCTTTCCGAAGGCGATTATATCCGCAGTATATATGAAAAAGTAGGTATTAAAGTACTTACCATTGATTACAGTAAAGAAAACTCCTGCGATGAACTGAAATCTCTCCTCTCGGGAAAACTCAGCGCTTTTACAGGAAACTCAGGCGCAGGAAAATCCACTCTTTTAAATCATATCGATAATTCTCTTTCTCTCGACACGGGAGAAATAAGCAAAAAACTCGGAAGAGGAAGACATACAACCCGTCAGGTAGAACTTTTTTCTCTCGAAGGCGGAGGGTTCGTTGCCGATACCCCCGGTTTTTCAACCTTCGACACAAACCGATATGATATCATAAAATGCGATGAACTTTCATCCTGTTTTATCGAATTCGAAAACTATTCCGATAAATGCAGATTCAAGGATTGCGCACATATCGGCGAAAAAGGGTGTGCCGTAAAAGATGCGGTAGAATCGGGCGATATTTCAGAAACCCGCTATCAGAGCTATGTTTCTATGTATAATAACGCAAAACAGATAAAAGATTGGGAACTTTGACTCACATTTTCCTTTGTTCAGAATATTATATAACATAATCTGAATCGGAGGGTTACTTATGAAAATAGTAGTTATCAAAACCCCGAAGGTACTTTCGGGAATATTCAGAGTAGTATTCAGGATTAAAAAAGAATCTCCCGAAACATAAAAAGAAAAGTCATCAGGAGTTTTGCTTCTGGTGACTTTTTCTGTAATCTGAAAAGTTTTTTCGGCATATAATCTATCGGTGAAAAATATGCTGATAAAATCAAGCTTCAAGACAAGTGTTTCTATAAAATTCAGTTTTTTAGCAACAGTTGCACTCCTTACCCTTTCCGAAACATCTGCGTCCGTTTTTATGAGTCTTATGTCCTGCTTTCTTCACGAAACAGGCCATCTTCTTGCGATGTTTCTTTTCGGGGTTGATGTGAAAAAGATAGTGCTTTATGGTGCAGGCATAAAGATAATAAGGGGATATTCGCTCAAAGAAAAGAAGAAAGAATTCATAATCCTTATAAGCGGATGCCTTATGAATATCATTATGTTTCTCCTCTTTTTCTTTTTAAAAGGGGATAGTTTCAAGACATTTGCCGTCATAAATCTTGTGACTGCTATTTTTAATATCCTTCCCATAAAATCCCTCGACGGAGGAGCGATTCTTCTGCTTCTGACAGAAGAAAAACCACATCTTTTCACATTTGTAAATATCCTGACAACAATAATAACACCGCTTTTTGTCGTTGTTTTTATACTTCTGTTCAGTCGTTTCAGGATAAATCCGTCGCTTTTAATAAGCGGAGTATACTTCTTCATTTTCTCTCTTATGGATAATTTTAGTGCAATACCTACAAAAACAAGAACTGATTTATAACTATTTTTTGTATAAACACAACTTGCATTTTACTGCTTTATATGTTATAATTTTAAAGCATTTGAATACCGTCTTTTCTTCAAAGCGAAAAACTTTGTCGGAAGTCGGGGGTTAATGCCATATTTATTGACATTAAAGCGGATAGTCCTCTGTCACCGTTGAATGAAGTTCGGTAGGCAAGAATGTCTGAAAACCAAGGAGGAAATTAACAATGGACGCACTCAAGCAGATCAGCAACAGCAGCCTCAAGGCAGACGCACCCGTTATCGAAATCGGTGACACAGTAAAGGTGCATGTTAAGATTAAGGAAGGCGACAAGTTCAGAATTCAGATTTTCGAAGGAACAGTAATCGCTAAGAAGCACGGCGGAATCGCTGAAACATTCACAGTAAGACGTGTAGCACACGGCTGCGGAATTGAAAGAGTATTCCCTGTTCATTCACCCGTTATCAGCAAGGTTGAAGTAGTAAGACACGGTAAAGTTCGCAGAGCTAAGCTCTACTATCTCCGTGACCGCGTTGGTAAGGCTGCAAAGGTTAAGGAAGAAATTCGTTAATTTAACTTTCAAAGAGAAAAGGGATGACAGGGTGTGTTATCCCTTTTTTGCTATTTTTTTAATGTAAGGGGTGCTTTTAATGGACTCTAAGGAAACAACAAAATCAAAAATAATAGATGAACTTATAGAATGGATAGAAACACTGTTGTTCTCGTTTCTGACGATTATTCTCTTATTCACATTCGTTCTCAGAACATCAGAGGTAAACGGCCCTTCTATGTATCCTACATTCGTCGGAAGAGATGATTCGATAGGTCAGTCAGGCGATATGCTTATTTATCTTTCCTGCCTTACAGAATTTGATAACGGCGATGTCGTTGTAGTAAATTCTGTTGCTTTCGATGAACCTATCATCAAAAGAGTAATAGCAAAACCGGGGCAGACCGTTACAGTTGATTACGAAATAGGCGCTGTCTATGTTGACGGAGTAGAGATAGACGAGCCTTATATCAACGAACCGACATATACAGGTTCAGCCCGTATCGAATACCCCATAACTCTCGGAGAGGGAGAATATTTCATTATGGGTGATAACAGAAATCATTCTTCTGACAGCCGTTTTATCGGCCCTGTTACAGAAGAAGAAATTTTCGGAAAAGTTATTTTCAGAATAGCACCAATTGACAAAATAGGAGTGGTAGGCAATGAATGAAGCCCCATCAATACAGTGGTTTCCGGGGCATATGGCGAAAACCCGCCGTATGATAACTGCAAATCTCAAAATGGTTGACGCCGTTGTCGAGATAACAGACGCCCGTATCCCACAAAGCAGCAGAAATCCTGACCTGAATAATCTCATTTCAGGAAAACCCCGTGTCATTCTTCTCAATAAATGTGATGAAGCTGACGACAAGACAACTGAAAAATGGCTTAACTACTATAAATCACAGGGTATCTACGCTATGGCGGCGGATTGCCGCAGCGGTAAGGGACTTAAAAATTTCGTTCCTATGATAAAAGAAGTTTTAAAAGACCTTTTAGAAAGAAGAAAAGCAAAAGGCATAATCGGCGCACCTTTACACCTTATGATAGTCGGCATTCCCAATGTCGGAAAATCATCTTTCATAAACCGGATGGCCAAATCGAAAAAGACAAAGGTTGAAGACCGTCCCGGTGTTACAAGAGAAAAACAGTGGGTAAAAATCGACGAAGAAATCGAACTTTTAGATATGCCAGGCGTTCTCTGGCCTAAATTCGAGGATAAACTTGTCGGCGAAAAACTTGCGTTTACAGGCGCAGTAAAAGATGACATTTTAGATATCGAACTTTTAGCGTCAAGACTTTTATCGTTCCTCTGTGAAAATTCTTATAAAGATAAGGTTATTTCAAGATACAATATCGAGATTTCCGACGAAGACGAAGGTTATGAAATATTAGAAAAAGTCGGAAGAAAAAGAGGAATGTTAATCTCTGGCGGAGAAGTAAATACAGAACGCGCCGCAATAACCGTTCTTGATGAATTCAGAAGCGGAAAACTCGGCAAAATTACATTAGAGGAGCCTTAAAGATATGACTCTTTTTGAATACGATGAAAATATCAGAAACAACGATAGTATACTTCTTTGCGGAGTTGATGAAGCGGGGCGTGGCCCTCTCGCGGGGGATGTCTATGCGGCGGCGGTTGTTTTTGAAAGCGGAACAGTAATAGAAGGCATAAACGACAGTAAGAAACTTTCCGAAAAAAAGCGTGAACTTTTATATGATGAAATCATAGCAAAAGCAAAGGCTTACTTTATAGCAACGGCCTCGGTCGAAGAAATTGATGAACTCAATATTCTCAATGCAACATACCTTGCTATGAAAAGGGCAGTAGAAGGTTTAGGGCTTACTCCCGACCTTGCACTCATTGACGGAAACCGCCTCCCGCCCGAACTTCCCTGTAAAGCGGAAACAATAGTAAAGGGCGACGGAACATCTGCCTCAATAGCGGCGGCGTCAATTCTTGCAAAGGTTGCAAGGGACAGATATATGAAGGTTCTTGCCGAAAAATACCCACAGTATCAGTTTGAAAAGCATAAGGGTTACGGAACAAAACTTCATACCGAACTTATCCTCGCAAACGGTCCTTCAGAAGTCCACCGCAAGACATTTTTGAGGAAACTTTACAATGAAAAATAAAGAAATAGGCTATGCGGGCGAAAAAATAGTATCCGACCTTTTAGAGAAAAGAGGATGCGAAATCCTCTGCCGTAACTTTACCATAAAAGGCGGAGAGATTGATATTATTGCAAAACAGGGTGACTATGTTCTTTTTATCGAAGTCAAGACACGAAAAAAGGGAAGTATGGTAAGCGGAGTTGAGGCGATAACACCCGCAAAGAAAAAATTTATAATAAAAACTGCCGAGGAATATCTTTACAGAACAGGTTGCGACCTTCAGCCCCGTTTCGATGTTGTTTCGGTAGAACTTGACAAAGACAGAATATCGGATATAATTTATATAGACAACGCTTTTGATTTGAGCGATTGACGGAAGGAGTCTTTTTAATGATTTACAGGAGTACAAGAAACAACAATGTCGAAGTTACAAGTTCAGAAGCTATCGCACAGGGTATTTCGGTTGACGGCGGTCTTTTTATCCCTGATGAAATTCCTGCGATAACACTTGATGAAATCAAAAAACTTTCAACAATGAAATATAACGAAAGAGCAGCTTATATCTTTGCTAAATATCTTACAGATTTCACAGATGAAGAAATCCGTTACTGCACAGATAACGCATATACAGACAAGAAATTCTCAACAGAAAATATCTCTGAAATTTCTCATCTTTTTGACGGAACATATATGCTCGAACTCTGGCATGGCCCTACCTGTGCATTCAAGGATATGGCGCTTCAGATTCTCCCTTATCTTTTAACAACATCAGCAAAGAAGATAAACTGCGATAAGAAGATAGTTATCCTCGTTGCAACATCAGGAGATACAGGTAAAGCCGCGCTCGAAGGCTTCAAGGATGTTCCAGGAACACAGATTATGGTATTCTACCCCGAACAGGGTGTAAGCCCCATGCAGAAGCGTCAGATGACAACACAGGAAGGCGACAATGTTGCGGTATGTGCTATCAAGGGCAACTTTGACGATGCACAGAACGGCGTTAAGGCAATATTCACAAATGATGAAATCAAGAAGATTCTTGACGATAACGGAATGATGTTCTCATCCGCAAACTCAATCAACTGGGGAAGACTCGCTCCTCAGATCATCTACTATGTTTCAGCTTACGCAACACTCGTTGCAGATGAAGAAATCGCTCTCGGTGATAAGATAAATGTTGTTGTTCCGACAGGTAACTTCGGCAATATCCTTGCCGCTTATTTCGCAAAGAAAATGGGCGTTCCGATAGCAAAACTCATCTGCGCATCAAACAGCAACAAGGTTCTTACAGACTTTATCAACACAGGTATCTATGACAGAAACCGCGATTTCTATACAACAATTTCTCCTTCTATGGATATTCTCATTTCAAGCAATCTTGAAAGACTTCTTTACCTCCTTACAGGTAAGGATGACGCTAAAATCAGAGAATGGTTCGGCAAACTCTCATCAGAGGGAAAATACGAAGTTTCCGACGATATCAAGGCTCTTCTCAAGGAAGATTTCTACGGCGGATGCTGTGATGATGAACAGACAAAGGAAACTATCAAGAAAACATACGAAAAGTATTCATATACTCTCGATACACATACAGCCGTTGCCGTTAAGGTTTACGAAGATTATAAGTCAGCAACAGGCGATGAAACAAGAACAATAATTGCATCAACAGCAAGCCCCTATAAGTTCAGCGCAAGCGTTCTTGAAGCAATCGATGGCAAAAAGCCCGAAATCGATGAATTCGCTATGGTTGACAGACTTTATGAAATCTCACAGTACGAAATTCCTGATGCACTCGCTTCTCTTAAAAATAAGGAAATCCGTTTCTCAGGAAGCGTTGAAAGCAATCAGATGAAGGAATTCGTTCTTAAAACACTTGGAATGTAAAACATTTAAGCGGAATATAATTTCATATTCCGCTTATTCTTTTTGAAAGGAGGAAATCCGAAAATATGTCCCTCTATGTTATAGGAGACCTTCATTTATCTCTCAATTCAGATAAATCAATGGAAGTTTTTCAGGGTTGGGAAAACTATACCGAAAGAATAAAAGAAAACTGGATAAATACCGTAAAACCCGAAGATACAGTAATTCTCGCAGGGGATACTTCCTGGGGAATGACACTTTCTGAATCCCTTGTGGATTTTAAATTCATAAATGAACTCCCTGGTAAAAAAGTTCTCATAAAAGGCAACCACGATTACTGGTGGAGTACAGTCAAAAAAATGGAAGATTTCTTCCGCGAAAATTCTCTTGATACATTCACCATTCTTCATAATAACTGCATTCCTTACGGGGAGTATGCCGTCTGCGGAACAAGAGGCTGGGTAAACGAAACAAAAGAACCCGCCGACGCAAAGGTTTTAGCGAGAGAGGCAGGAAGACTCAGAACCTCGATAGAATGTGCGGTAAAACAAGGACTTAAACCTGTTGTCGTTCTTCATTATCCGCCGATTTTTGCGTCAAACTGTAACTACGATATTCTTCAGGTTATGTATGATTATGATGTAAAAAACTGCTATTACGGACATATTCACGGCAGAAGTTCAAAATATGCCATAAACGGAGAGAGAGACGGAATAAATTTCGAGTTTATTTCGAGTGATTTTCTCCAATTTACACCTAAAAAAATACTGTAATTTATGCAAAATGTCAAAACGATTTATATAGTATGGAAATTATTTCTTAACTATGATATAATATTTCAGATATCTTGCTTATGCAATGGAGGATTTTAAAATGAGCTTAGTAACAAACAACAAATTAGAAAACAACAAGTATGAACTCAAATTCGAAATCGGCGCTGAAGATTTTGAAAAGGCTGTCAATGCCGCTTATCTCAGAGGAAAGGGTTCAATCACAGTTCCCGGATTCAGAAAGGGTAAAGCACCCAGAAAGATGATTGAAAAGATGTATGGCGAAGCAGCATTCTATCAGGATGCAGTTGACGCTCTCGTTCCCGAAGAACTCGGAAAAGCACTTGACGAAAACAACCTCGAACCTGCTACACAGCCCTCAATCACAATGGAATCAGCAGGCAAGGAAGGCGTTAAGTTTACAGCAATTATCGTAGCAAAGCCCGAAGTAAAGATTTCTGACTACCTCGGAATAGAAATCAAAAAACCCGACAATACTGTAACTGATGAAGACATCAACGCAGAAATCGAAAACCTCAAGAACAGAAACGCACGTCTTGTTTCAGTTGACGATAAGGCAGCAGAAGCAGGCAACGTAGCACTTCTCGACTTTGAAGGATTCAAGGGTGACGAAGCATTCGAAGGCGGTAAAGCTGAAGGATACGAACTCGAACTCGGTTCAGGTCAGTTTATCCCCGGATTTGAAGATCAGGTTATCGGTCATAAGGCAGGGGAAGAATTCGACGTAAACGTTACATTCCCCGAAACATACCACGTTGAAGACCTCAAGGGTCAGCCCGTAGTATTCAAGATCAAGCTCCACGAAGTTAAGGTTAAGGAACTTCCTGAAGTTGACGATGATTTCATCAAGGATACAACAGAATTCGAATCACTCGAAGAATTCAAGGCAGACCTCAAGACAAAACTCGAAGCAAGAAAGACACAGCAGGCAGAAGCAGAATCAGAAAGCATGCTTCTCGAAGCAGTTATCGGCAAAATGGAAGCTGATATCCCCGAAGTTATGTTTGAAGATAAGGCAAACGAACTCGTTACAGACTTCGGTTACCGTGTAAGATCACAGGGTATGGACCTTGACATCTACCTTCAGTACATGGGTATGACAAGAGAAAGCTTCAAGGAATCATTCAAGGACAGAGCACAGATGGAAGTTAAACTCCGACTCGCTCTCGAAAAGATTGCAGAACTCGAAAACATCGAAGCGTCTGAAGAAGAAATCGAAGCAGAATACAAGAAATACTGCGACGCTTTCAACGTAAAGATGAAGGAAGTAAAGGCAAGAATTCCTGCTAAGTCACTCGCTATGGATATCAAGGTTTCAAAGGCAAGTGACCTTGTTCGTGAAAAGGCAATTTTCTCATAATCAAGCAAATTTATTCTACCACTGATAAACGGGAGGGTTTATAAATGAGTTACATTCCTATGGTCGTTGAACAGACAAACAGAGGTGAACGTTCCTACGACATTTTTTCAAGACTTCTCAATGACAGAATCATCATGCTTTCAGATCAGGTAAACGATGTTACAGCAAGTCTTGTTGTCGCTCAGCTCCTTTATCTTGAAGGACAGGACAGTGAAAAGGATATAAGCCTTTATATCAACAGCCCCGGCGGTTCAATATCAGCAGGTTTCGCTATCTATGATACAATGAACTACATCAAATGTGATGTTTCAACAATCTGCATAGGTATGGCGGCATCAATGGGTGCATTCCTTCTTTCAGCAGGCGCAAAGGGAAAAAGAATTGCTCTCCCCAACAGTGAAATACTTATACATCAGCCTCTTATCGGCGGTGGCGGAATGAGCGGTCAGGCATCTGACATCAAGATTCACACCGAACACCTCCTCAGAACAAAACAGAGACTCAATTCAATTCTTGCCGAAAATACAGGCAAGCCTATCGAAACAATCGAAGCCGATACAGACCGTGACAACATCATGACAGCAGAAGAAGCGCTTGCTTACGGTCTTATCGACAAGGTTATAACAAAGCGCTAAGGTGGATAATATGCCGGATAATAAAATCTCAAAATGTAATTTCTGTGGCAAAACCGAAGGCAAGGTAAATAACCTCTTTTCTGCGGGCGATGTCAACATATGCGATGAATGTGTTGAATATTGCCATGAAATTCTTGTAGGGAATGACCCTCATCGTGCAAACAGACAGAGCAGGGAAAAGCAGAAAGCAGGCAAAGCACCTAAGCTTTTAAAGCCGAAGGAAATCAAAAAAGTCCTCGATGAATATATCATCGGTCAGGATTCTGCTAAAATCTCACTTTCCGTTTCTGTTTATAACCACTATAAAAGAATTATGACAGCGGCGGATGAAAACGAAGATGTCGAAATCCAGAAGAGTAACGTTCTTCTTTTAGGACCTACAGGTGTAGGTAAGACCCTTATCGCACAGACACTCGCGCGTGTACTCGAAGTTCCTTTCGCTATCGCGGATGCTACAACAGTAACCGAAGCGGGTTATGTCGGCGATGATGTTGAAAATGTCCTTTTAAGACTCATTCAGGCCGCTGATTACGATGTAAAGGCTGCCGAAAAGGGAATTATATATATCGACGAAATCGATAAAATTGCAAGAAAATCAGAAAACACCTCTATCACAAGAGACGTATCGGGTGAAGGTGTTCAGCAGGCACTTTTAAAGATAATCGAAGGAACAGTTTCAAATGTTCCACCACAGGGTGGAAGAAAACATCCCAATCAGGAATTTATCCAGATTGACACAAGAAACATCCTCTTTATCTGTGGCGGTGCTTTCGATGGTCTTGAAAAAGCCATCCAGAAGAGAACAGATTCATCAAGCCTTGGTTTCAGTGCGGAACTCAAATCCTCAAAGAAGGATGAATCAAATGTATTCAGAAAAGTCATCCCTCAGGACCTTGTAAAGTTCGGACTCGTTCCGGAACTTGTCGGAAGACTTCCGATTATAACAGTCCTTGATGAACTTGACGAAGAAGCGCTTGTAAGAATCCTTAAAGAACCTAAAAATGCTCTTGTAAAGCAGTATGAAAGACTCTTTGAACTCGATGGCATTGACCTTGAAATAACAGAAAAAGCCCTTGTTCAGATAGCAAAGAAAGCGCTCGAACAGAAAACAGGCGCAAGAGGACTGCGTTCAATCGTTGAAGGTATTCTTATGGATGTTATGTTCGAAGTTCCTTCCGATAAGGATGTTACAAAGATAGTAGTAACAGAAGATGCCGTTCTCGGAAAAGAAAAGCCACTTATAGAAAAAGGCAAGAGAACTGTTGTAAAATAACTGAATTAAAAAGGCGGCATTATATGTCGCCTTTTCGTATAATAAGGAGTGGGATTTATGATAAAATTCCTTTTAAAGACTTTTGTAAAGGATTATGAAAAAACCGAAGATAAAGAAGTCCGCGTAAGATATGGTGTTTTAGGCGGAATTTTGGGTATTGTCTGCAATCTTTTTCTGTTTGCGGTAAAACTCTTTTCGGGTATTTTTATGAACAGTATCGCTATCATTTCAGACTCTGTAAACAACCTTTCCGATACAGGTTCATCAGTAGTAACACTTGTCGGTTCTAAACTCAGCGGAATGCGTCCCGATAAGGACCATCCCTTCGGACACGGCAGAATTGAATACATATCCTCGCTCATAGTTTCGTTTGTGATTATGATAGTCGGTTTCGAACTTATGAAATCATCCTATGGAAAAATCATAAACCCCGAACCCGTAGCGTTCAGCCTTCCTATAATCATACTTCTTTCGCTTTCTGTTCTCGTTAAAGTATGGATGTTTTCCTACAATAAATATTTAGGCAAAAAAGTCAATTCATCAATTCTTTTAGCGACTTCAAAAGATTCATTGAACGACGTTTTCTCAACAAGTGCCGTAATCATAACAACAATTATCGGAAAATTCATCAATTTTCCATATTTAGATGGTATTGTTGGTATCATAGTTTCGATTATGGTAATGTATGCAGGTTTCGGAATCGCAAAAGAAGTCGTTGATGTTCTTTTAGGAAAATCCCCCGAAAAAGAAACAGTTGAAAAACTCCTTTCAATTCTTCTTTCGGGCGAGGGCATTGTCGGCGTTCACGACCTTATAGTCCACGACTACGGCCCCGGAAGAGTCTTAGCGTCAGTTCATGTTGAAGTTCCCGATGATGTTGATATCGTTCAGGCACACGAAACTATTGACCTTCTCGAAAAGAGAGTCTATGAAGAAATGCAAATAGAACTCGTTATTCATCTCGACCCTATCTCTCTTAACGACGAAAGAGTAAATCATTTCCGCGAAATAACATCAAAGGTAATAGCAGAAGTAAATCCCGAATTCTCCTTCCATGATTTCAGAATGACTGACGGCGATGAGAATATCAACCTTATTTTCGACCTCGCAGTACCCATAGAAATTCCTCCTCATAAAAGAGAAGAAGCGGTTTCTATGATAAAGGAAAAACTCCGTGAACACGATTCCCGTTGCAATACAGTTATCTGTGTTGATGACCTTTATTGATACTTGTAGTTTAAAAGAAAATATGTTATAATATAGAGTGGATTTTAAGTAAAGGGGGTATTTTTTGTATAAACAGCATCTTAAAGACCTTATATCCTTAAAATACCGCCATAAAACCCCTCTTGCATTTGTCAGGACATTCGGCTGTAAACAGAACGAAAATGACGGTGAGAGAATAAAGGGTATTCTTTCTGAAGCAGGATTTTCATTCTGTGAAAACCCTGAAAATGCGGATATAATAGTCTATAACACCTGTGCCGTAAGAGAAAATGCCGAACTAAAAGTTTTCGGGATTTTAGGCGAGGTAAAACATTTCAAGGAAAAAAATCCCGACCTTACAGTAATCCTCTGCGGATGTATGGCGTCTGAAGAACATGTTATAGAAAAGATAAAGAAAACCTATAAACAGGTTGATATTATTTTCGGAACATCCGCAATAAACGAACTCCCACGCATTTTATCCGAACATCTTGAAAAACATAAATTCATCTGCGATACAAACGAATACGAAAACTATTTCAGCGAAGGGAACGAAATAGTCCGTTCATCCGATTTTATGGCAGGTGTACCCATTATGTATGGCTGTAATAATTTCTGCACATACTGCATAGTGCCGTATGTAAGAGGAAGGGAAAAAAGCCGTCCCTCAGAGGATATTCTTTCGGAAGTAAAAACTCTTGCCGATAAAGGCTATAAAGAGATTATGCTTCTCGGTCAGAATGTAAATTCCTATGGCGAAGGGCTTTCAGAGGATATAGATTTTCCGCGCCTTCTTCGTATGATAAACGAAATAGACGGCGATTTCAGAATAAGATTTATGTCATCACATCCCAAAAACGCAACGAAAGAACTTATCGATGCTATCATTGAATGTGATAAAGTCTGCAAGCATTTTCATCTTCCCGTTCAGTCGGGAAGCGATGAAATACTTTCCGCTATGAACAGAAACTATACCGCTGAAAACTATCTTTCAATAGTTAATTACGCAAGAAATAAAATCCCTGATTTTTCGTTTTCGACCGATATCATAGTTGGTTTTCCGAATGAAAGCGAAGATGATTTTCTGAAAACTCTCGACCTTATGAAAAAAGTTCGGTTTGACAGCGTTTTCTCATTCATCTATTCAAAGCGTTCAGGAACGAAAGCAGCCCTTATCGAAGATAAAATTTCTGATAAGGAAAAATCAGAACGTATGACAAGACTTTTATCTCTCCAAAGAGAGATTTCAACAGAACATTATAAGCGCTTTATCGGAAAAACTTTAACTGTTTTGGCAGAAGAGGAAAACTCGGAAAAAGGCGTTGTAACAGGAAAAAGCGACGAATTCATAATAGTCGAATTCAAAGCCGATAAAGATGTTATCGGAAAATTTGTAAAGGTTAAAATTACCGGTGCTCATAACTGGGCACTTATCGGTGAAATAATAAATATTTAATTTAAAAGGAGATTTTTAAAATGGACGCAATTTCAATGGCAAGAGAACTCGGAAAGCAGATTCAGGCAGACGAAAGATATAAGGCATATCATACTGCCCGTGAACTCAACGACAAGGATGAAGAACTCCAGAAACTCATCGCTGATTTCAACGAAAAGAGAATGGAACTCGGTGCTGAAATGGCAAAGCCCGATAAGGATACAGACAAGCTCCAGAAGCTTGACGGCGAAATCAAGACTCTTTACGGAAACATTATGAAGAATGAAAATATGACAGCGTTCAACAACGCTAAAGAAGCTATGGATGACCTTCTTTCACAGGTAAACTATATCATCACAGCATCAGCAAACGGTGAAGACCCTGAAACCTGTCCCACAGAAATGCCTCATTCATGCGGTGGAAGCTGTGCTACATGCGGAGGTTGCCACTAATAATGACAGAGGGGATTGATTTACAGAAACTTTCACCCATGATGCGCCAGTATCTCGAAGCAAAAGAAAAGTATAAAGATCATGTTCTTTTCTTCAGAGTAGGCGACTTTTACGAAATGTTCTTTGATGACGCCATAAGAGTATCCCGAATGCTCGAACTTACTCTTACAGGCAAGGATTGTGGGCTCGGTGAACGCGCACCAATGTGTGGCGTTCCTCATCATGCCTGCGATACCTACATAAAAAGACTTGTCGATTTAGGTGAAAAGGTCGCAATATGCGAACAACTTACAGACCCTTCCGAAAGTAAGGGCATAGTAGTGCGCGATGTCGTTAAGATTGTCACACCGGGAACTTTAACCGACAGCAGTATGCTTAACGATGAAGTCAATAACTATCTTTGCACGCTTTATTGCGAAGAAAATAAATTTGCAATTTCATTTGCCGATATTTCAACGGGTGAAGTATGCCTTTTTGTCAATGAAAACGAACTTTCCGAAAGTTCGGTTATTGATGAACTTTCAAGATTTTCACCCCGTGAAATTCTTTATAATCAAAACGCAAGAAAACTTCTCTCTGTAAATCATTTCATAAAGGAAAAACTTAAGTGTTCAGAAATTCTTCTTTCAGAAGAAAATTTTGACATATCAAAAAACAAAGCCTCTCTTTTGGGGCAGTTCAATGCAACCTCGCTTGAACAGTTAGGCCTTAAAGAAAATATAGGAACATTATCCCTTTGCGGACTTTTTTCCTACATATCAGACACACAGAAAGCCGTAATCGGAAGATTTACAAAAATTGATATCCGTTCTGACGATGCTTTTATGGGGCTTGACCTTACCGCGAGAAGAAATCTTGAACTTATAGAAACAATGCGTAACAAAGAGAAAAAGGGAAGTCTTCTCTGGGTTTTGGACCATACACAGACCTCTATGGGAAAACGACTTCTCCGTTCATATATCGAACAGCCCCTTATAAAGCCCGCAAAGATAATTATGCGACTTGACGCAGTGGAACAGCTTACTTTAAAATCTGTCGCGAGAGATAATCTTATCGAGGCTTTATCGGGCGTTTACGATATCGAGCGTCTTATGACGAGGGTTATCTATAAAACGATAACTCCAAGAGATTTAAAAGCCCTTTCTATGACTCTTTCGCGCCTTCCCGAAATAAAATCAATTCTTTCAGAATTTGACTGTAAACTTCTCAGTTCCTGCAACGATGATATCTATACCTTGGACGAAGTTTCAAATCTCGTTGAAAACGCAATCGTTGATGAACCTCCCGTAAACCTCAAAGAAGGCGGAGTGATAAAAGACGGTTTCAATGAAGAACTTGACGAACTCCGCAGGATTGTCGGCGGAGGAAATGATATCTTAAAAGAAATCGAAGAACGCGAAAAAGAAAGAACAGGAATAAAGAATCTCAAAATCGGATATAACAGAGTTTTCGGATATTATATCGAGGTTACAAAGTCTAATTACGACCTTATCCCCGAAACATACATAAGAAAACAGACTCTCACAAACGCAGAGCGTTTTATAACCGAAGAACTGAAACACGAGGAGAATAAAATCATCGGTGCAAAGGATAAAATAATAGCCCTTGAAAACGATATTTTCAAT
This sequence comes from Oscillospiraceae bacterium, assembly GCA_017536405.1. GTDB lineage: Bacteria > Bacillota > Clostridia > Oscillospirales > Ruminococcaceae > RGIG4131. The sequence continues at coordinate 23,711 of JAFXHL010000077.1, read as the reverse complement.
GAAGTCCGTGATTTTGTCGCAACAAAACTCGATGAAGTCCAGAAAACCGCGTCAGCACTCGCAATCCTCGATGTTATGGCGTCTTTCTCTTATGTTTCATCAAAAAACCAGTATGTAAGACCCGATATTTCCGTTGACGGAACAATAAACATAAAAGACGGCAGACATCCTGTTGTCGAACTTATGTTATCAGATGAAATGTTTGTCCCCAACGATACAAAAACAGATACCGACGCTAACCGTATGGCGATTATAACAGGCCCCAATATGTCAGGTAAATCAACATATATGCGTCAGGTAGCCTTAATAACCCTTATGGCGCAGATAGGCTGTTTCGTGCCTGCATCCTATGCGAAAATTTCGATAGTGGATAAGATTTTCACAAGAATAGGCGCATCCGATGATTTATCTGCAGGACAGTCAACCTTTATGGTTGAAATGAGCGAAGTTGCCGATATTCTTAAAAACGCAACGAAAAACAGCCTTGTTATCTTAGACGAAGTCGGAAGAGGAACATCAACCCTTGATGGTCTCAGCATCGCAAAAGCCATAGCAGAACAGATTTCAAACAAGAGAACTCTCGGATGCAAAACCCTTTTCGCAACCCATTATCACGAACTTATCGCTTTAGAGGGAACTTTAGAAGGCGTTAAGAATTACAGTGTTGCCGTAAAGAAAAGAGGCGAGGAAATAAAATTCCTCAGAAAAATCGTCGAAGGCGGTGCGGATGAAAGCTACGGTATCGAAGTAGCGAAACTTGCAGGTATTCCCTCAAAGGTAACAAACCGCGCAAAACAGATTCTTTCAGAGCTCGAACAGAATACCGAAACAAAGCCTGTTAAGGAGTCTACTGACCAGATTTCATTCTCATCAATAAGCCACGATGATATTATTGAAAAACTCAAGAAAACAAATATCGATGAACTTACCCCCGATGATGCAAAATATTTCCTCGGTGAACTCATTGATATGCTTTAAGGAGGTGTAGAAAATGCCTAAAATAAATCTTCTCTCAAAAGATATAGCCGAACTCATAGCCGCAGGCGAAGTTATCGACAGACCATCATCCGTTGTCAAGGAACTTGTCGAAAACTCGATAGACAGTGGCGCTACTTCCATAACTGTTGAAATAAAAAACGGCGGAAGAACATATATCCGTATCTCAGATAACGGGTGCGGTATATCCGAAGATGATATTTCAACGGCATTTCTGCGCCACGCAACAAGTAAAATCAAGGAAAAGGATGACCTTGAAAAAATTCTCACATTAGGATTCAGAGGCGAAGCATTAGCCTCTGTTTCTGCTGTTTCAAAGGTTGAAGTTTTAACCAAAACAAAAGACAATCAGTTCGGAACCCACTATGTCATAGAAGGTTCCGAAGAAAAAATCAAGGAACAATGCGGTTGTCCCGACGGAACAATGATAATAATAAGGGATATTTTCTATAATGTCCCCGCAAGACAGAAATTTCTTAAAAAAGATGTTTCCGAAGGCAACGCAGTAGCATCCGTAGTGGGAAAACTTGCGCTTTCTCACCCCGAAATTTCATTCAAATTTATAAGAGACAATAAACAGGGGTTAATGACTCCCGGCGATAACGACCTTTATTCTGCAATCTATGCAGTTATGGGAAGGTCTTTTGCCGAAAGCCTTATTCCTGTTGACTATACATACAGCGGTATCCGTGTTTGCGGATATACCGTAAAACCACTTTCAGCCTCTCCCAACAGACAGTTGCAGAATTTCTTTGTCAATAACCGCTATATAAAAGCCGTTATCTGCACAGTCTCTCTCGAAGAGGCTTATCGTAATGTCATAATGACGGGTAAATTTCCGTCCTGTGTCCTCAATATCGAAATTCCGCCCGATAGTATCGATATAAATGTTCACCCGACAAAACTCGAAGTCAGATTTTCTGATGAAAAGCCCGTTTTTGATGCTATTTATTTCGGCGTAAAAAATGCCGTTATGAATTACGATATTATTTCAGAGAAAAAGGAAGAAGAACTTCCTGTAATTCCTCAGAAAAAGCCCGATTATTCCGTTGATGTAAGAAGAATTGTTCCCGAATATTCAAAAGAAGATCAGGTTGCATTTTCATCCGAAAAGAAAAAACTCATAATAGATTCTTCAGATGAAAAAGAAGAAATCAAACCTATAATTCCACCCGTTTGCGAAGAAAAACCAAAACAGCCAATAAAAGAAGAAATTCCTTTTGAGGAAAAAGGTTTCAAATATCTTTCAAAAACATCTTTTGTAAAGAAAGAAGAAATCAAACCTGCCCCCGAAGAAATTAAACCCGAAATAAAGAAAATCCCCGATTTCAGAGTCATAGGTGAGTTTTTAAAGACCTATATCCTCATCGAAATGGAAGATGACCTTTTAATCATTGATAAACACGCCGCACACGAACGCATCATCTTTGAAAAACTCAAATCCGAGGATAACGGATTTTCTTCACAGCTTTTAGCGTCACCCGAAAATATAGTCCTCACGCCCGAACAACATACAGTCCTCTTTGAAAACAAAGAAACCGTTGAAAATTCAGGTTTTACATTTGAGGAAGCCGATGGAAACGAAGTTCTGATAACGGGAATACCCACAATTTTTGATATTGATGTTGCCGCGGATGTTTTTTGTGAAATAATCGAAAAACTTTCAGAAAACAATAATAATACACAGGTAAGCCTTCTTGATGAAATCTATCATTCAATGGCTTGTAAAGCGGCGATAAAAGCACACGATAAGAATAATATTTTAGAACTCGAACATTTAGCAAAGCAGGTTCTTTCTAATGACAATATAAGATATTGCCCACATGGAAGACCTGTCATAGCGACAATAACAGAAAGAGAACTTGAAAAAAGATTTAAGAGAGTGTTATGATGAACAAAATTCCGATAGTTGTAATAGCAGGGCCTACTGCGTCGGGCAAGACAGCGGTGTCTATCTCTCTTGCTAAAGAGTATGATGCCGAGATAGTTTCTGCCGATTCAATGCAGATTTATAAGGGGCTTGACATAGCAACCGCAAAACCCACCGAAGAAGAAAAATGCGGTATTCCTCATCATCTTATGAGCTTTGTTGAGTGGGGAGAAAAATACAGCGTCGCACAGTATCTTTCTGAGGCGAGAAAAGTCATAGCCGATATCCATAACAGAGGTAAACTCCCGATAATAGTCGGCGGAACGGGACTTTATATTTCATCACTTGTCGATAATATCGTTTTCGACGATACTTCTTCAAACGATGAGATAAGAAACCGCCTCACAAAAGAAGCCAAAGAACTCGGAAACGAAGCAATGCTCAATAAACTTATGGAGATAGACCCAGAAACCGCAAAAACACTTCATCCTAATAATCTTACAAGAATTATCCGCGCTATCGAGGCTTATGAACTTTCGGGAAAAACTATGTCAGAACTGAAAAAACAGAGCCGTGAAGAAGAAAGCCCATATAATGCCTGTATGATAGGACTTAATTTTCACGACAGACAGAAACTTTATGACAGAATAAATCTGCGTGTCGATAAAATGAAGGATGCGGGAATGGTTGAAGAGGCTCACGACGCCTATAAACAGGGCATAGGGAATACAGTCTGCCAGGCGATAGGCTATAAGGAACTCATCCCTTATTTTGAGGGAAAATCGACTTTACCCGAATGTCTTGAAACCTTGAAACAGGAAACAAGAAGATACGCCAAGCGTCAGCTTACATGGTTCCGCCGTGATGAACGGATAAACTGGATATATATGGATGAAAATCTTACAGAAAAAAATATTATAGAGAATTGCAAAAAATATATAGCCAAATGCTTTTAAATATGTTATAATAAATTGATATGGGTTTTTCCGTATCATATTCCGATAAAGGAAAGGGGAATGTGAAATGAATAAAGGAATAATTCTGCAGGATGTTTTTCTCAATCAGGCAAGAAAGGATAAAACTCCCGTTACTGTTTACCTTACAAACGGTTTTCAGTTCAAGGGTCTTATAAAAGGGTTTGATGGCTATACAGTAATCCTTGAGGGCGACGGAAAACAATACCTCGTTTACAAACATGCCATTTCAACAGTAATCCCCTCAAAACCGATTGCTATTTTAGAATCCGAATAAGAAGAAAGGGATAGCAGATGAACAGTTACATAGTAAAGATACTTGTCTTTGTTCTTGGGCTTTTCATACTCATAACAGTCGGAAGTCAGGTTGTCCTTTCTTTCAAGGGTGATTACAATATCGAAACAGCGGTCTCCTATGTTGCGGTTGACAGAGTTTCGTTTGATGCTGTTTTTCTGAGAAACGAACATGTAATAAAAGGCAACGGCAACGGCATAATCAGTTATCCTTATCCCGATGGCAGTAAATTTTCAAGAAATTCAGTAGTAGCTTATGTTTACAGAAGCGAATCCGATACCGAACTTGAAAAGAAAATCGAAGAACTCGAAGAAGAACTTGCCTCACTCAAAAAGATAACAGGGCCGGGAACGGTCGCTGCGGCAAAGCCCGAAGGTATTTCAGAGCTTATAAAACAGCGCTACCGCGATTCTGTTTATTATGCAACCAAGGGCGATTACTCAAAACTTGCCGATGAAAGACAGTCTCTTTCAGAGTATATGAATATTATGGCGCTCATAACCGAAAAGGAAGAAGGTTTTGATGAGGTCATAACATCGCTTGAAACAGAAATCGAAATGCTGAAAAAGAAGGTAAATCCTCCTGTTTCAGAGATAATAACCGATTATTCAGGCTATTTTGTCAGCAATGTTGACGGCTATGAAGACATCCTCACTCCCGAAAGTTATACAAACCTTTCGGCAGATGATATAAGAAAGATTATTTCAAACAGCGATACAAAATCTTCCGCAGGTGTCGGAAAGATTGTTGACGGCTATAAATGGAAAGCTGTCGGAATAATCGATAACTCAACAAAACTCTATCAGAAAGAAATGCAGGTTACACTTACCTTTGCATCCTGTCAGGATGAAGTTGTCGCGAAGATAACAGATATCATTCCGACAGATAACCCGAATGAGAGTATAGTTGTTCTTGAAAGCGAAAAACTTATCGACGGCATTGTAAGACACCGCGTTGAAAGAGTTGAAATGGTCGCAAGCAGTTATGAGGGAATTTATGTTCCCCGCGAGGCGATAAGATTCAATGCAAAAGGCGAAAAGGGCGTCTATGTAAAACTCGGACAGGGAATAGTCTTCAAGAAGGTTGATGTTATCTATGAGGGCGAAGATTATCTCCTTTCCGCAAATAAAGGTGATGCTGAATATGTTCTTCTCTATGACGATATCATCGTTGACAGCATAACCGAAAAGGATATGGCATATATCGGCATTCTCTATGCAGAAACCGAAGAAACCGACACGGAAGAAACAACAACCACAACAACCGCACTTAAAGTCGGTAACGAAACTACAACAACTTCTGTCACAGAAGAAACAATACCATCAGAAACATCCGAAGAACCCGCATAGAGTGGTGATATGAATGAACGAATTTGATTATATCAGAGAAAACGCAGAAAGAATTATCTATGAAGTGGGCGAGGCAAAGGCGAAATACCGCAAAGCCGATGATAAAGTAGATATTATGGCTGTAACAAAGACAGTTCCTTACGAGGCGGTAAATGCTGCCGTTAAAAGCGGAATAACACTTCTCGGCGAAAACAGAGTTCAGGAATATCTTTCGAAAAGGGATTTTTATGATAAATCAGCGTCTGTTGATTTTATAGGACATTTACAGACAAACAAAGTGAAATACATTATCGACAGCGTAAACAGAATCCATTCGGTCGATAATATGAAACTTGCAAAGGAAATAAACCGCCTTTCAGGGATAAGAGAGAAAACAACAGATATCCTCATAGAAGTCAATATCGGTAGGGAAGAATCAAAAAGCGGGGTAGACCCCGATAATCTTCTTGATTTCTGCTATGAACTCTCTGAACTCCCTAATATCCGTGTTTCAGGGCTTATGTCAATACCCCCTAAGGAGTGTTCTGAGAAATTTTTTTGTAAAATGCAGGAACTTTTTATTGACATTAAGGCAAAAAACATAGATAATAGTAGTGTATGGGTTTTATCAATGGGAATGTCATCGGATTTTCCCGTTGCTATAAAATATGGCTCTAATGTAGTCAGAATAGGAACCGCGCTTTTCGGTTCCAGAAAATAACGGAGGGATAATTTATGAGCTTTTTAAACAAAATCGGTGGATACTTCGGTATCAACGGCGAAGATGAATACGACGAAACAGAAGAAAACTACACAGATGATATGCCTTTCGATGAAAGCGAAGAGGAAAAGAGAAACAAGGTTGTAAACATTCATGCAACAGCACAGCTTCAGGTTATTCTTGTAAAGCCCGAAGTTTTTGCAGACACAAAGCAGATTGCCGACCATCTCAATTCAAAGAAGACAGTCGTTCTCAACCTTGAATCAACAACACCCGATGTTACAAGAAGAATTATCGATTTCCTCGGCGGTGTTGCATATGCAAACGGCGGTAACATAAAGCCCGTTGCAAACAACACATTCATCATCACACCCTACAACGTAGGCTTTGTCGGTGAAGACCTTGTCGGCGAACTCGAAAGCAATGGTGTATTTCTGTAATATATATGCCTGATTTACAGTTTATTCTTTCCGATGAGGATAAGCACCTTATCTCAAGGCTCGATGATTTCATATATGTTGCCGAAAATAAATATACCCCTAAGTTCACACCTTTTCTCGATGAACGACAGCAGATGATAGCAGAGAAGACACTCACAGAAAAAGGATTTCATAATTTCCTTTTCTTCGGCGGTGATGCCCTCTGCAAAAGAAAGGTATTGGGCCTTTTTCCCGATACACCTTCTTCCGAAGCTTTTCCGATAGTGCCACTGTTGTTTACCTACCGTAAGGCAGATAAACTCACACACAGGGATTTTTTAGGCTCTGTCATGGCACTCGGAATAAAACGCGAAATGATAGGCGATATTTTCGTTGAAGAGGGTAAAACAACTCTTTTCTCCTACGACACAGTAAGCGAAAATATCATAAGCCAGATTTCAAAAGTCGGCTCTGTCGGCGTGAAAATCAGTGTATGCGATGAGGTTTCGATAACTCTGAATGAAAATTTCAGGGAAATCGACGGCATAGTGGCATCTTTGAGAGCAGACTGTATAGTTTCTCTCGCAACGGGACTGAGCCGTGCAAAATCGTCTGATTTTATAAAGTCGAACGGTATAGATGTCAACTATATGAAAATTTTTTCATCGTCTTATACCTTCTCGGAAGGCGATATATTCTCCATAAAAGGTTTCGGAAAATTCATTCTTTCTGAAATCGGAGGACTTACCAGAAAAGAAAAACTCCACATCAAACTAAAAAAATACACATAAGGATGGTTTTAACGATGATTAATGCAAAAGAAGTAAACAGCAAGAGATTTGAAAAAGCAGCCTTCGGTTACAAGCAGGAGGATGTTGACGATTACCTGAGAGAACTTTCTATCGAAATCGCTCAGCTCATCAAGGAAAAAGAAGACTGCGACAAGAAACTCGATGTTCTCGCTGACAAGATCAGAGATTACATGAAGGATGAAGACGCTCTTAAGGACGCTCTCCTCGGTGCTCAGCGTCAGGGACATCAGGTAGTAGAAGAAGCAAAGCAGAAGGCAGAAAAGATTCTTGCCGAAGCAAACGCTAAATCTGATGAAATCTTAAGCGATACAAGAGTTCAGCTTGAAAGAGAAAAGAAGATTCTTGCAAACACACAGAAGGCTTCAGGCGAATTCAAGAGAGACCTTCTCGAACTCTATAAAGAACATATCGGTCTTATCAACAGCATTCCCGGTATGGTAGATGAAGAAATCGAAGAAGAAGAAGTCGAAGAAGAAGTTGAAGAAGTAGAAACAGAAGAAACTGAAGAAACAGTATAATTCTTTATAAAAGCAATTTCACCTAAAGGAGAAGAATAAGAAATGTCACAGGATTACAACAACACCCTCAATCTTCCGAAAACGGAATTTTCAATGAGAGGAAATCTCACACAGAAAGAACCCGTAATGCTCGAAGAATGGGCAAAGGACAGAACATACTATGCCATGATAGAAAAGAATAAAGACAAGCCTCTTTATGTTCTTCATGACGGCCCTCCGTATGCAAACGGCGATATTCATATGGGAACGGCGCTCAACAAGGTTCTCAAGGATATTATCGTAAGATACAAGAATATGAATGGTTTCTGTGCTCCCTATATTCCGGGTTGGGATACTCATGGTCTCCCCATAGAACTCAGAGCGATGAAGGAACTCGGTGTTGAAAACGGCGCTATCCCTCCCGTAGAACTCCGTGAACATTGTCATAAATATGCTCTCAATCAGCTTGAAAACCAGAAGAATCAGTTTATCCGTCTTGGTGTATGGGGCGATTTTGATGATCCTTATTTAACACTCAAGCCTGAATTTGAAGCAAGACAGGTTGAAATCTTCGGCGATATGTATGGCAAGGGCTATATGTATAAGGGCTTAGAGCCTGTTTACTGGTGCCCCGACTGTCAGACAGCACTTGCTGAAGCTGAAATCGAATACGCAAACGACCCCTGCCATTCAATCTATGTAAAGTTTAAGGTTGCTGACGATAAGGGCAAATTTGCAGATTTAGGTCTTGACCTTAATAAGACATACTTCGTTATCTGGACAACAACAACATGGACACTCCCCGGAAACCTTGCTATATGCTTAGGTCCCGAGTATGAATACACAGTTGTTCAGGCAAACGGTGAAAACTATGTTATGGCAGCAGAACTTGTAAGACCTACAATGGAAGCCGCTAAAATCGAAGAATATACAACTGTTGGTTCTTTCAAGGGTAAAGAACTCGAATATATCGTTACAAATCATCCTATTATGGACAGAACATCGCTTGTTATCGTTGGTGACCATGTTACTCTCGAAAGCGGTACAGGTTGTGTTCATACAGCGCCCGGTTTCGGTGTTGACGACTTTGAAGTATGTAAGAAATATCCCGAAATCGGAATAGTTGTTCCTGTTGACGCAAAGGGTGTTCAGACAGCAGAAGCAGGAAAATACGCAGGTCTCACAACAACAGACTCAAACAAGGTAATAGCTAAAGACCTTGAAGACTGCGGGGCATTATTCGCACTCGAAAAAATCGTTCACCAGTATCCTCACTGCTGGAGATGTAAAAACCCCGTTCTTTTCAGAGCAACAGAACAGTGGTTCTGCTCAGTAAAGGGCTTTAAGGAAGATTCAATCAAGGCTATTGAAAGCGTTGAATGGATTCCTGCCTGGGGCGAAGACAGAATCAAGGGCATGGTAAACGACAGAAGCGACTGGTGTATCTCACGTCAGAGAACATGGGGTGTTCCTATTCCCGTTGTTTACTGTAAGGATTGCGGAAAGCCCGTAGTAAACGAAAAGACAATCACCGCTATTTCTGAAATGTTCAGAAAAGAAGGCGCTAACTCATGGTACATCCGTGACGCTAAGGAATTTATTCCTTCAGATGTAAAATGTGAATGCGGATGCGGTGAATTTATCAAAGAAAAAGACATTTTCGACGTATGGTTCGATAGTGGCGTAACACACGCCGCTGTTATGGAAGAAAGAGGATACGATGTTCCTGTTGACCTTTATCTCGAAGGCGCAGACCAGTACAGAGGCTGGTTCCAGTCATCACTCCTCACATCTGTTGCAACAAAGAACAGAGCTCCTTATAAGGCAGTCTGCACTCACGGCTGGGTAGTAGACGGCGAAGGAAAGACAATGCATAAATCACTCGGAAACGGCGTTGCTCCCAACGAAGTTTACGATGTTTACGGTGCTGATATTCTTCGTCTCTGGGTTGCATCATCAGATTATCATGCTGACATCAGAATTTCCAAGGAAATCTTGAAGCAGCTTTCAGACACATACAAGAAAATCAGAAATACAGCAAGATTTATCCTCGGCAACCTCGGTGACGCAACAGGTTTTGATGTTGAAAAGGATATCGTAGATGTCAAGGATTTACACGAAATCGACAAATGGGCACTTATCAGACTCAATTCACTCATCGAAAAGTGTAAGTCTGCTTATGACGCTTTCGATTTCCATATCGTTGTTCATAGCATCCATAACTTCTGCGTAACAGATATGTCAAACTTCTATCTTGACATAGCAAAGGACAGACTCTACTGCACAGGCGAAAAGTCACTTGACAGACGCGCAGCACAGACAACTATGTACTACATTTTAAGTGCAGTTTCAAGACTCATAGCTCCCGTTCTTTCATTCACAGCAGAAGAAATCTGGAAGTATATGCCTCATCCCGCAACAGACGATAAGAGAAGCATTATGATGAATGATATGCCTTCGGCTATCGATGTTCAGGTTGACAACGCATTCACAGAAAAGTGGGATATGATCTACAACCTCAGATCAGATGTAACAAAGGCACTCGAAGCAAAGCGTGCTGAAAAGTTCATCGGTGCATCACTTGAAGCAAAGGTAATCATCAATGTCAAGGATGATGCTGCTATGGCTGAAAAACTCGCTGGATACGCAGAAGAACTTAAAAATGTATTCATCGTTTCAGGTGTAGAAGTTTCAGAAAACACAACAGGCGATTTCTCAAGCGATTACTTCGCAGATAAACTCACATACACTATCGCTAAGGCTGATGGTGATAAGTGTGAACGTTGCTGGTCATACTCTGAAACAGTAGGCAAGAACGCAGAACATCCCACACTTTGTTCTCGTTGCGCAAAAGAAGTAAATAACTAAAATTCTAAAGGCGGTGTAACCTTCAATTCGCCGCCTTTGAATTGTTTTATCATATTTTCGGGGGAAATTATTTTGCTTACTTTAATTTCACTTATCTCAATAGCGTTGATCATCGGTATCGACCAGTTGATAAAATGGATTATAGTTAAGAATTTCGAATTCAAAGGCTCTGTTCCGTTTATTCATATAGGCGATTTTGAAATAATCAACCTTTCCTATCATAAAAATACAGGTGCGGCATTCAGCATTTTCAGCGGAATGCAGATTTTTCTCATAATAGTGACATCTGTTTTTATTCTTGCAGGAATATATGCGATAGTTTCAGGAAAAGTTAAAAGACCCATTCTTGTCGCAAGTTTTTCGCTTATAATAGGCGGTGGAATAGGAAACCTCATCGACCGTATTTTCCGCGGTTTCGTTGTTGACTATATCGAAGTGAGACTTTTTGATTTCGCTGTTTTCAACTTTGCCGATTGTTGTGTAATAATAGGCGCGGTTATTTTCCTTCTTGTTTATATTTTCTTTGATAAATCCAAGAAAGAACAACGCATAAGGGAAGAAAAAAACAGATGAATGAATTTGTTATTCCTATAGAAAATAAAGGCGAAAGACTTGATAAGTTCATCTCGTCAAATGAAGAGTTTGACCTTACAAGAACAGCCGTTCAGAACCTCATTACCGAGGGAATGATAACAGTAAACGGAAAGAAAATCGCTAAAAACTATGTTATTTCGGGCGGAGAAACAGTTTCTGTCGAAATCCCCGAACCCGTAGTTTTAGATGTTCTTCCCGAGAATATCCCTATTGATATTGTTTACGAAGATGATTATCTTCTGGTTGTAAATAAGCCAAAGGGAATGGTAGTTCATCCCGCCGCAGGAAACTATACGGGAACTTTGGTCAACGCCCTTATGTATCACTGTAAAGACAGATTATCCTCAATAAATGGTGTTATAAGACCTGGCATTGTCCATAGAATAGATAAAAACACAAGCGGACTGTTAATCGTTGCCAAAACCGATTCCGCCCATTTAGGACTTGCCGAGCAAATAAAGGAACATTCCTTCACAAGAGAGTATGAAACCATAATTGTCGGCAGAATGAAGGAATATAAGGGAACTATCGATGCCCCCATCGGCAGACACCATATCGACAGAAAAAAGATGTGTGTAACGGATAAGAATTCAAAAAACGCCGTAACACACTATGAAGTTTTAGAAGAATTCCGCGAACATTCATATCTTAAACTCCGCCTCGAAACAGGAAGAACCCATCAGATAAGAGTTCATCTTTCCTATGTGGGACACGCAGTTTTAGGCGACGATGTTTACGGAAAACCCGTTAAAGATTTTGAAGGTCAGTGCCTTCATGCAAGAAAAATCGGCTTTGTTCATCCCATAACAAACGAATACCTTGAATTTTCAAGCGACCTTCCCGATTATTTCGAAGAACAACTCAGAAAATTAAGAATGAGAGGTTAATATCTTGAAATTCTCAGATTATATCCTTGTAACCGACCTCGACGATACTCTCCTCACAAGAGACAAGAGGATAACCGAAAAAGACCTTGAAGCAATAAAATATTTCGTTTCCGAGGGCGGTTCTTTTACAGTAGCAACAGGCAGAGTTTATACCTCTGCAAAACCCTATACCTCGCTTCTTCCCATAAATCTTCCTATGGTGCTTTATAACGGTGCTGTGATTTATGATGAAAATGCAGGTAAAACCTTATGGAAAGAACTTATCTGCAAAGAAGCAGTAGGGTATATGAACATTCTTCTCGATAAATTTCCTCATCTCGGATGTGAAATTGTCTGCGAAAACGAAATTTTCATAAGAAGAGATTCTCCTACACTTGATGAAAAGATAAGACTTGAAAATATCCCTTTCGGATACTGCGATGAAACGAATATCCCCGAAGAAATCATAAAGATTCTTCTTGTGGGTAATACAGACGAAATCGCTGTCGCATTGGAAGAAATAAGAAAAATGACATTCGATGGTGTTGAGTTTCTTCTTTCAGCGCCCTACTATCTCGAAATGTTACCGACAGGCGCGTCAAAATGGGTAGGAATAAAGAATATGACTGACCTTTTAGGTATCAGCAACAAAACCCTTGTCTGCGCAGGGGATTTTGATAACGATATCGAAATGATAAAGAATGCCGATATAGGCGCATCGGTGCCTAATGCACCCGACAGAGTAAAGGCTCATGCGGATGTTGTGCTTTCCAGAACATCAAACGAAGGTGCGATAGCCGAACTTATAGAATACATCTCAAAGCAACAGGAGGATAAAGCCAATGGATGAAATCATAAGAAAACAACTTGCCATAACTGCTTGTAAAGTAAGAATGGGCATTATCGAAGGCGTTTATAACGCAAAATCAGGTCATCCCGGCGGTTCACTTTCAATCGCAGACCTTTTGACATATCTTTATTCCGTAAAGATGAATGTTGACCCTAAAAATCCTAAAATGCCGGAGAGAGACAGACTCGTTCTCTCAAAGGGACATACAGCCCCCGCACTCTATTCAGTTCTCGCAGAAAGAGGATTTTTCCCCAAAGAAGAACTTAAATCACTCCGTCATATAGGCGCAATGCTTCAGGGACATCCCGATATGAAAGGCACTCCCGGTGTCGATATGTCAACAGGTTCTTTAGGTCAGGGTATTTCAGCCGCTTGCGGAATGGCACTTTCAGCAAAGCTTTCAGGCGATGCATATAAGGTTTATGCTATCCTCGGTGACGGTGAAACAGAAGAAGGTCAGGTATGGGAAGCTGCTATGTTCGCGGCTCATAATAAGCTTGATAATCTTGTTGCAATAGTTGACTTCAATGGTCTTCAGATTGACGGTCCTATAACAGAAGTATGTTCTCCCGTTCCTTTCCCCGAAAAGTTTGAGGCTTTCGGCTGGCATGTAATCACTATGGATGCGCACGATTTCGACGATATCGAAAGAGCATTCGATGAAGCAGAAAAGATTTCAGGAAAACCCGTTGCTATTATTCAGAAGAGCGTCAAGGGCAAAGGCGTTTCATTTATGGAAAATCAGGTTTCATGGCATGGTGCCGCTCCTAATGAAGAACAGTATAATCAGGCTATGAGCGAACTTAACGCAAAACTTTCAGAACTGGAGGGCAACTAAAATGGCAGATATGGTAAAAATCGCAACGAGAGACAGTTACGGAAACGCTCTCGCTGAACTCGGTGAAAAACTCGATAATCTCGTTGTTCTCGATGCTGACCTCGCGGCAGCTACAAAAACAGGCATTTTCAAGAAGAAATTCCCCGAAAAATTCATAGATTGCGGAATAGCAGAAAGCAATATGATGGGTGTTGCGGCAGGTCTTGCTTCAACAGGAAAGGTAGTTTTCGCATCATCATTCGCTATGTTTGCCGCAGGCAGAGCATTCGAACAGATAAGAAATTCAATAGGTTATCCTCATATTCCTGTTAAAATCGGCGCAACACACGCAGGTATCTCAGTAGGTGAAGACGGTGCTACACATCAGTGTAACGAAGATATCGCGCTTATGAGAACAATCCCCGGAATGACAATTATAAACCCCGCCGACGATGTTGAAGCAAAAGCAGCGGTTTTTGCAGCAGCAGAACACGACGGCCCCGTATATCTCCGTTTCGGAAGACTTGCAACACCCGTTTTCAACAATCCCGAAACATATAAGTTCGAACTCGGAAAAGGCGTTCAGCTTAAAGATGGCAACGATATAACAATCGTAGCAACAGGTCTTATGGTTTATGAGGCAATGGTTGCCGCAGAAGAACTTGCAAAAGAGGGAATAAACGCAAGAGTAATCAATATCCATACAATAAAGCCTATCGATAAGGATATTATCATAAAGGCAGCAAAGGAAACAGGAAAGATAGTTACAGTTGAAGAACACAGCGTAATAGGCGGTCTCGGAAGTGCCGTTTCGGATGTTGTAACAGAAAGCTATCCTGTTCCCGTAATCAAAATCGGCGTTAAAGACAGATTCGGATATTCAGGCCCTGCTGTAAAACTCCTCAAAGAGTTTGGTCTTTGTTCTGAAAACATTATAGAAACAGTAAAATCATCGCTTAAATAACCAAAATTCAAAAGGCATTTTCTACATTGAAAATGCCTTTATTTTTTTACTTTTTCGTTGAATTTTATTTTTCATTGTGATATTATTAAAGTGTGTAACCATTTTCACAATCAGAGGTGATATGATGAAGAATAAATCAGGCGGAATTCTTAAAAATACAGTAATAATTCTGCTTTGTATAATGATAAATATAGTTGGAAAATCCGTTGCAATCCATTTCAGTCTTCCTCTGTGGCTTGACACGATAGGAACCTGCATTGCCGCATATTTTACAGGTATATGGGGTGCTGTGATAACAGCAGTCGGCGGAATTGCCATTTTTGGATTTTTCTTTGAAAGCACCTGGTATTACTACATAATAACAGCGGTAATTATAGCACTTTTCTATGCTGTTTCTTTTAAAAGAAATAAAATTTTAAGTTTTACAAAAATTATGCTTTCAGGATATTGGGCAGGAATCATCTCGATAGTTATTTCTTTCCCTGTCAATATGATTGTCAGCGGTGGAAAAAGTGGAAACTACTGGGGCGGAATATTTTTCGATATGCTTATGTATAAAGAAATTCCACTTGTATTATGTTCAATATGCGACCAGCTTGTTGTTGACTGTATAGACAAAATGCTTTCAGTAGCGATAGCTTATGTAATAATCATTCTTATAAAGAAAATATCATTCAGAAAATCAATAACTATTTCAAAGACATTTTCTTTCTTCATCGCATTCTTTGTATCACTGACAATCGTTCTTTCAACCCCTGTTGATACTTTCGCAGAAGAAGGAAAGGAAAACTTTGTATCAACAATCTATGATAACAAAACGGGGCTTATTTCTTCCGAAGCAAACGCAATAGCCGAAACCGATGACGGCTATATCTGGATAGGAAGCTATGCGGGTCTCACAAGATTTGACGGAAGAAATTTTGAATTCATAACCGAGGGCGGAATTACAAGTGTAACCGCACTTTTCACAGACAGCAAAGGAAGACTTCTTGTCGGAACAAACGATAATGGAATAGCAATCTATGAGAACGGAAAATTTTCGTTCTATTCGTCAGAGGACGGACTTTCGGCAAACTCAGTCCGTTGCTTTACAGAATCCGATGACGGTTCGGTTTATATCGGAACAACCGACCATATCTCAAAAATGTCTGCTGATGGAAAAATAACAGTTCTTGAATCTTCTGTAACATATGTAAACTCGATGGTATACGATAACAACAGACTCATCTGTGTCAATAACTATGGTGAACTTGTTGTTATAGAAAACGATAAGGATGAAAAAACATATACTCCCGATACAGAAAATGATTATTTTACCTGCGTCGATAAAAACGGCGATGATATCTTTGTCGGAACATCAGAAAATACTTTTGAAAAAATAAAGGTAACAGAAAAAGGTTTTTCCGTTATCGACAGAAAATCAGATGATGAACTTATTTCCGTTCGTGAAATCCATAGAGACAGCAAGGGAAGAATATGGATTTCATCCGATAGCGGAATAGGCTATGTCAAGGATAAAACTCTCTATAAACTTTCCTATGATGATTTTGACAGTTCAATAGAGGGTATTCTTGAAGATTACCAGGGAAATATCTGGGTTGCGTCATCAAGATACGGCGTTATGAAACTTTCAGAAAGTTATTTTGAAAATCTTTTTGAAAATAATAACGCAACAAATTCAGTAACAAACGCAGTCTGCTATCATAACGGGCTTTATTATTGCGGAACGGATAACGGGCTTGTCATTATAGATAATTTCTCAAAAACAACAGTAGAAAACGAACTCACAGAACTTCTTTCAGGCGCAAGAATAAGATGCGTTTCAAAGGATTCAAAGGATAATCTCTGGTTTTCTACATACAGCGATTCAGGTCTTGTAAAGTATTCCCCCGAAGGAGAAATAAAAACCTTTACAACAATAGACGGAACAACATCAGATCGTTTTCGTTGCTTCACAGAACTTTCCGACGGAACTCTCGTTTTCGGAACAAACAGCGGTATCAATTTTATTAAGGATGATAAGGTAATAAAAACCCTTACCGATAAAGATGGTCTTATGAATCAGCAGATTTTAGGACTTCTCACAGACGAAAACGGACTTCTTTATGCCTCAAGCGACGGCGACGGAATATATGTCATAAAGGATAAGGAAATCATCGATAATATTTCTCTTGATGACGGACTCACATCAGGCGTAATTTTAAGAATGATACCTTATAACGAAGGCTTTTTCGTTGTAACAAGTAATTCTCTCTGCTATCTTTATGACGGCAAGGCGAGAACACTTACAAATTTCCCTTATTACAATAACTATGATGTCAAGATGATAGAAGAAAAGGCTTGTATCCTTTCAAGCGCAGGTATCTATCTTGTTGATACAGAAGAACTTCTTTCAGAGGGCGAACTCAACTATAAACTCTATAATTATCACGACGGACTCTATGACGCGCTCACAGCGAATTCATGGAACTATGTTGATAAATCAGGTAAACTTTATTTCTGCACAAACGGCGGAGTGAGTTATTTTGACCCTCAGAAATCATATAACGATACCGCCGAGTATCGTTACAGCCTTTCATCTGTCAGGGTAGACGGAGAAAATATCGCAATATCAGGCGATACAATATCAATTCCTGCCGAAAGCAGATTTGTTTCATTAGAAGCATCTGTAAGAAACTATCTTGCGTCAAATCCAAAAATGAGATTTTTTATAAAGGAACTTGATTCTACTCCAACAACATATGATTATAAAAATCTTGAATCAATCCAGATTACAAATCTCAATGAGGGTAAATACACAGTCTGCATACAGATTCTGAGCGATGAAGGCGAAATTCTCAGCGAAAGAAATTACAGCCTCATCAAAAAACCTCACTCGTGGGAAACACCACTGTATAAATTCTATTTAAGGGCAGTTACCATATGGATTGTCGTTGCAACATTATGGATGATAATCACAACAGGAACAACCATAAACAGCGATAAAAAGATGGAAAAAATGAGATATCAGGCGAAGAGTGAATTTCTTGCGAATATGTCTCATGAATTCAGAACTCCCGTAAATACAATTCTCGGTATGAATGAAATGATAATGCACGATACCGAAAGCGATACAGTCCTTGAATATTCCGATAACATCAGAACAGCAGGCGCACATCTTATGACGATGATAAACGATGTTCTCGATTATTCAACAATCGAATCGGGCAAACTCGAGCTCACATCCGAGAAATATGACCTTGAAAACCTCCTTCGCGATGAGGTTGCCGTTCTGAAATATACAGCAGGAAAGAAAAATCTCGAAACCGTTGTTGTTATCGATGATAACCTTCCGATAGAGGTTGAGGGCGATTATCACAGAGTAAAACAGATAATGGATAACCTCGTTTCAAATGCTGTCAAATATACCGATGAGGGACAGATAACCTTCTCTGTAAACGGCGAATCTATGGATGATGACAGTTTTATACTGAGTATCACAGTTGCCGATACAGGCTCAGGTATTGCCGATGAAAATTTCGAAAAGATTTTTGATAGCTTTGACCGCCTCAGCGACAGAAACAAGATAATGGTAGAGGGAACAGGACTTGGTCTTTCAATTACCAGAAACCTTGTTGAAATGATGAACGGAACAATTGATGTCAAGAGTGTTTTAGGCTCAGGCTCGGTATTCTCTGTGAAAATTCCACAGAAAATATCAGGCGATAAAATGATAGGCATATTCAGTTTCACACCCGAAAAGAAGATAAAGAAAACCTTTTCTGTTGAGGGAGCGAAAGTTCTTGCCGTTGATGATAACCGTATGAATCTTGCCGTTTTAAGCGGACTTCTAAAGAGATACGGAATAGTCCCCGATGCCGCGCTCAGTGGAGAAGAATGTCTGCGTCTCTGCGAAAATAATAAATACGACCTTATTCTTATGGACCATATGATGCCATCTCCTGATGGAATTGAAACTATGCATAAGATAAGAAACGAAATTCCCATAAATAAAGAAACAGCGATAGTTGTTTTAACGGCGAATGCAGTTTCGGGAGCGAAGCAGAAATATCTTGACGAAGGTTTCGATGATTATTTAAGCAAACCCGTTGAAACCAATTTCTTGGAGCAGGTTCTTTTAAAACACCTTCCGAAAGAAATGATAACAGAATTTTCAGAAGAAGATTCAACTTCATTATTATCCGATATACCCGATACAGAAGAAAGCGAAATAAACAAGAATATCGGGCTTAAATATTGCGGTTCAAATGAAGAACTCTATAACGAAATCGTTGAAAGCTACTGTAAAGAGGGAAGAAAATACAGAGAAAAACTCATCACCTGTATTCAGAACGATGATATGCAGAATTATGCGATAATTGCGCATACACTCAAAAGCACATCGCTCAACATAGGTGCAAAGAGATTTTCTGATTTTGCAAAAGAACATGAATTTGCCTCAAAACAGAATAACAAAGAGAAGATAAAAGAATCCTTCGATGATTTTATCGCTCATCTTGATAAAGTTATTTCAGAAGCAGAAACAATGATAGGCATTTCCCATGAAGAAGTTTCAGAGTCTCGTTATAATGAAATTTCAGGTGAAAAATACAGATATATGCTGAGTAGTCTGTATGGTTATATCGAAGGCTATGAAATGACCGAATCGCTCGGAATGATAGATAAACTTCTTTCTCTGAAAACAGATGACGGACTTTCCGAAAAAGCAGGACCTGTCCTTTCAGAAATCAAAAAACTTGTAGATGATTTTGATTATATAACCGCGTCAGAAAAACTCGGAATTTTTATTAAAGAAAACGGAGCTGATATATAATGAAAAGAACAATACTCGTCGTTGATGATGACAAATCAAATCTTCTGATAGCTCAGAAACTCCTCTCCGACGAATATCGTGTTGCGGTAGTAAATTCAGGTGAAAAAGCATTTGAATATCTCCGGAAGAATGAGCCTTCTCTTATTCTTCTTGATATTTCTATGCCCGGTATGAATGGTCTTGAGGTTATGGAGCATATAAGATGCAATTCGAATTGGTGCAGAATACCTGTTATATTCCTTACTGCCGACCGTACTAATGAAATGGAAGAAAAATGTTTTGACCTCGGCGCTGTTGACTATATCTCAAAACCCTTTGTTGCAAGTATAATGCATAAAAGAGTCGACAGAACAATAGAACTCGAAGAATACCGTAAACGTCTTGAAAGAATGGTAGCAGCACAGCTTGCACAGATAACAAAAATGCAGCATGATGTTATCATCACAATGGCGAACGTAATTGAAAGCCGAGACGGTACAACGGGTGAACATGTTAAAAGAACAAGCCTTTATACAATGATGCTTGCCGAAAAAATGCTCGAAAAGGGAATCTATGCAGATGCCCTCACTCCCGAATTTATGGAGAATATACGCAACGCCGCACCTCTCCACGATATCGGAAAAATCACAATTCCCGATGCTATTCTTTCAAAGCCTGACAGACTTACAAAAGAAGAATATGCACTTATCCAGAGCCACTCAAAAGCGGGTGCGGATATGCTTAAAAGAAATATGCCCGGAATGGTAGACCCTGACTTTCTTCAGGTTGCCTGCGATATGGCAAACTATCATCACGAAAAGTGGGATGGTAACGGCTATCCCGAAAAACTCAAAGGCGAAGAAATCCCTCTCTCTGCGAGAATTCTCGCTGTTCCTGACGTTTATGACGCACTTGTATCAAAGCGTCAGTATAAAGAGGGAATGAGTGTTGATGAGGCATTCAAAATTATGTATGAAGACTACAACAAGGGCTTTGAAGGAGTAATTCTTGATACCTTTGCAGAACTCAAACCCGAACTTATAAAAATGCTCGAAAAAGACTAAAAGGGGAATTTTTTATGGGATGGTTGAAACAACTGAAACCATACATACGAAGTCTTAAAGAAAAACGAAACGATTTCAGCGTTATCGTTTTAAGTATAGGACTTGCGGTTTTCGGTGCGTATTATCTTATTATGTCCATAATATGCTTTGCTGTTAAGGATACCGAAATGGTAATTGTAAACGGCATAGGATGCATATGGGCATTAGGTTCAATACTTGTTTTCAACCATATAAAGAATAAGAATATTATGGCAATATCCTGTATGGTTTTCGTCATCTCGTTTATGTGTTATCTTGTATGGAGTGGCGGAAACGAAGGATTCGGAGCTATATGGCTTCTCATTGTCCCCGCAGTAGGAATGTATTTTCTTTCGCTTTATTATGGCTGTCTGGCAAGTATAATTATGGGGATAATCCTTTGTGTTTATATGTGGACACCTCTTTCAGCATTAGGTTATCAGTATGCACCCATATATTTCATAAGATTTCCTATTGCTTACTGGGCAAATACGATTATCTGCATATTCATTTTTTCAAGAAGTCATCGCTATCAGGAAAGACAGAAGGAACTTCTCGAAAAAGCCAATAAGGCAAATAAGGCAAAGAGTAATTTTCTTGCGAATATGTCACACGAGATAAGAACACCCATGAATGCCATTATGGGTATGTGTGAACTCAACCTCGCCGAAGACATTTCCGATACAGTCCGTGAAAATTCAGAAAATATACGTGTATCAGGTAAAAATCTTCTTAATATCATAAACGACCTTCTCGATTTCTCTAAAATCGAATCGGGTAAGATGGAACTTGTATGCCAGAAATACCGCCTTTCTTCAATGCTCAACGAAATCATAAATATGGCAGTTGCAAGAAAGGGAAATAAACCGATAGAATTTCTTGTCAATGCCGACCCGTCAGTCCCCGATTTGCTTTATGGCGACGAAATCCGTATAAAGCAGGTTGTAATGAACCTTCTTACAAACGCCATAAAATTTACAGAACACGGAGGAGTTATCCTTTCGGTTTCATCAAGAGAAGAAAGCTATGGCATAAACCTCATCATTTCCGTTAAAGACAGCGGAATAGGAATCGAAGAAAGTGCAATAGACACAATTTTCAGCGATTTCCAGCAGGCTGATAAAAAACGAAATCATTTTATCGAGGGAACAGGACTCGGGCTTCCGATTTCAAAGCAACTCGTTAAAATGATGGGAGGAGTAATAACCGTAAACAGCGAATACGGTGAGGGAACAGAATTCAGAGTAGTCATTCCTCAGAAAGTTGTTGACAGCGCTCCTGCTGTTAAAATCAGAAATCCCGAATCTGTAAGAATACTCTACTATATAGATAAAGGCTTTTCAAAAGAAAGTTTTGCAAAAGAAAATTATTCTTCTGTTTTGGATACATTCTCTTCTTCATCTTCTGTAAAGAGCAGAAGATGCGAAACCTTAGAAGAAACGAAGAAAGAAATTCTTTCGGGAAAATACACGCATATCTTTGTTTCAAGAGCGGGTTATAAAGAGGATAAATCATACTTTGAAAATCTTTCAGAAAAACTAAGGGTAACTATCGTTCAGGACAGAGCAGACGCAATTTCTGTCGGAAATAAAATGAGGAATATGTATAAACCTCTCTATTCACTTCCGATAGCGAATATTGTCAATAATGAAAAAATCGCATTTGAAAACGAAGATGAAAAGATTTATGATGCTATCGATTTTACAGCGCCCGATGTACGCATCCTTGTTGTTGATGATAACGAAATGAATCTTAAAGTAGCCAAGGGACTTTTAAAGAAATACAAATCATCCGTTTCAACAGTTCTCAGCGGAAGAGACTGTCTTGAAATTTTAAAGAAAGAACATTTTGACCTCATTCTTATGGACCACCTCATGCCCGAAATGGATGGTATCGAAACACTTAACTATATAAGAAATTCGGATGATGAAAATATAAGCAAAATCCCCGTTATAGCGCTGACAGCAAACGCGGTAAGCGGTATGAGAGAGATGTTCTTGAAATCAGGATTTGACGATTATGTTTCAAAACCCGTTGAAGTTTTCGCTTTGAGAAAAGCGCTTGAAAACTGGTTGCCCGAAGAAAAAATAATAAGAGAAAGGGGAGATGACAATGAATAAAATTGTTGTTTCAACAGATTGCATTTGTGACCTTCCTCTTAAACTTATTGAAAAATACTCCATCCCTACGATGTATTACTATGTCACTGTCGATGAATTCCGTTTCCGCGATATAAAGGAGATAGATTCCACAAGTGTTCTCGAATATCTTGAGGATGATAAAAGAGCGACAAGTAATAGTGCTTCTGAAGAAGAGTATAAGACTTTTTTTAAGGAAAACACAAAAGAGGGGAATACGCTTATCCATATAACAACTTCAAAGCAGATAAGCGATGGATATAAAAATGCTTTTGAGGCATCAAAAAATCTGGATAATGTCTTTGTTGTTGACTCCTGCAAAATTTCGGGTGCTATGGGAATTCTTGTTGTAATTGCTGCTGACCTTGCAAAAAAAGGCGCAACAGTTGAAATTATCCTCAAAGAACTTGAAAAAGTCCGCGAAAAGATAGAATGTACCTTTATTCTCAGATCTGCCGATTGCCTTACATATAACAGCCGTCTTGACAATCGCATTTCAGACCTTTTGAACACACTTTCACTGCATCCCGTTATGTCTGTAAAAAACAGAAAACTTATATTTGAAAAATTCATTACAGGAAATGAAAAACAGTATATACGAAGCTATGTCAGGGATGTTCTCTATCATCCCTCAGATATAGATGACAGTATGCTTATTATAAACACAGTGGGATTTTCTTACGAGATGCAGCAGTTTATCGTTTCTGAAACAAAGAAATATGTAGATTTCAAGCATATATATGTTGAAAAGGCATCAGCGACTATCTCCTGCAACTGTGGTGCGGGGACATTCGGCCTTTTGTTCAAAAGAAGATGAGATTGTATTTA